>JAZUJF010000125.1:0-4714 GCA_045642585.1 Candidatus Limivicinus sp. | reverse complement strand
GGTTGGGAGTGGCAGAGGCGGAAGCGCAGGAATACTGAACGTCAACAATGGGGCTTGCCAGCTTGTTGAGAAGATCGTTCTTTGCGAGAGCAGTCATCCAGCCGTTGATAGCCATGGGACGGCCGAAGCCGGCAGCCAGCTGAATGAACAGCTTTGCACCGGTCTTATGGAACTCTTCCATGTAGGGCTTGAGCTGCTTGAACATCTGGTCGTTCTGGTACAGCCACTTTCTGCCGGGGATACCCATGGTGTCACGAACGCACTGCATGCCGGGGAGGATCAGACCTACGCCGTCCTGAGCTCTGTTCATGAGGAAGTATGCGGCTTCCTTATCGAAGTGGTTAGGCTCCAGCCAACCAAACAGAGAGGTTCCACCCATGGAGCACTGGACTATGCGGTTTTTGATCTCCACATTGCCAATCTTCCACGGTGTAAAGAGGGCATTGTACTTTTCGTTCATGTGGTTCTTCCTTTCGTTTTCTATTTTTACGGCGAGGGTCTTAGTAAGAGATACAACCATCGACCGCGTTATACAAAAGCATAATAGCTTTAGTGTATGTTAAGTATAACACAAAGAATGTGAATGTGCAATCAATTAATCATCACTAATTATATTTTTTTATTTAGGAAATCAGAAAATATCACTACATTTATCAAAAACATCTGTAATCTATTAATAATCAGCGGTTGTCACGGGTGAGCAGAAAGGTCGTTCCCATGGAATAGGGAGAGCCGTGGATGCAGTTTATACAGTGAGAATACATTTCATCCCGTTTGGTGACGATCATTCCGGCGATCCTGTCAAGTCCCATATCCAGAAGAGCCGGGCACATGGGGACAGAGGGGCCGGTCAGAATCGTATAGCTGTTTCTGCACAGCTCCAGAAGATGAGGAAGAGTCTTGTTTATTAGTGTACTGCCTGTAATCAGAACAATATCGCACTGTGGGAGAATAAAATCACAGGCGGAATCGGGATAATCCCCGTCCTGGGGGGAACGCTCCAGAATATATACCTGCTTTGCCTTTTCACGCATACCCTGTGGACCGTGCATATGGCCGATAAGGGCGACGGTTTTTCCGTTAAAATCAATACCTTCGGTGCAGTAATTTTCAAAGGGCTCATATGCTCCCAGAGCTTCGAGTCTCTCCTCGGTATTGTAGAAAGCGTTGACCGCCGCCATCCCAAGGCTTGCCTCCGTGAAGTTCCAGCTCTTCAAAGCTTGAGCGGCATCCCTGAGAGACATTCCCCTGAATCCCGTATACATGGGCGCAACGCTGTTCAAATGGGTGGTCATGGCGATCCCGGTAGAGCATTCTGTTGATACAAGAGACCAGATTTCTCCCACAGCGGTGGCCGATACTGTGTCCGGGCTGTCAACTCCGGATAGAATTGCATCGTATAAATCAAAAAAATTATTCATACGGAACCTCAAAATAGCTGTTTTAAACAGTATAACCTGTTAAATACTATTTGTAAACCGGAAGATATCGGATAATTGGCGGCAGTTGCTTGACTAAAATCTGATATAAGCATATAATTTTTACTATAACCCACGCACGCGGCTTTCGCATCGGAGCTTTGCAATTCTGTGCATATAAAATAAAAGAGGTGATGGATATGGAACAGTTTGATATCAGCGGGATGAGCTGCGCCGCCTGTTCCGCGAGAGTGGAGAAGGCTGTATCCGCTCTGCCGGGCGTGACGGATTGCAGCGTTAATCTGCTTACCAATTCCATGTCCGTTTCGGGAAATGAATCGTCGGAAGCCATAATAATAGCGGTTGAAAAGGCCGGATACGGAGCAAAGCCCAAGGGTCAGTGTACTTCGCTGAATGATACGGAGCTCTCCGCTGACAATGATACGGAAAAAATAAAAAACAGGCTTATCGCGTCAATAGTTTTTCTTGCCGTTCTCATGTATATATCCATGGGTCACGGGATGTTTGGAACGCCGCTTCCATCAGTGCTGAGTGATAACCCTGTCGCTTTTGCCCTGTCTCAGCTTCTGCTGTCGGCCATTGTGATGGTCATTAACCAGAAATTCTTTATTTCCGGTTTTAAGGGTATTCTGCATGGCGCTCCGAATATGGATACGCTTGTCTCTCTCGGCTCCTCCGCGGCCTTTATTTACAGCGTATACGCAACCTTTGCCATGACTGCCGCAGAGAGCATTGAGGCCGCATGGGTCTATAAGAACGAACTCTATTTTGAAAGCGCCGCCATGATCCTGACGCTCATTACCGTTGGGAAGATGCTGGAATCCCGATCAAAGGGAAGGACTACCGATGCTCTGAAGAGTCTGATGAAGCTCTCTCCAAAGACTGCCACGGTCATAAGAGATGGCAAAGAAACTCAGATACCTGTGGCAGAGCTTCGCAAGGGGGACATTTTCGCCGTGAGACCGGGGGAGAGTATTCCCACTGACGGAGTTGTCATTCAGGGCTCCGGTGCCGTTGACGAATCCGCGCTCACCGGGGAGAGTATTCCTGTCGATAAGGCTGTGGGCGACTTTGTATCCGGAGCGACCGTGAATACAAACGGCTATATCCGCTGTGAGGCGTCGAGAGTGGGCGAGGACACCACTCTCAGTCAGATCATCAAATTGGTCTCGGATGCTTCAGCCTCTAAAGCGCCGATCGCAAAAACAGCCGATAAGGTCTCCGGTGTGTTCGTCCCGGTGGTCATAGGTATTTCACTTGTTACACTGGCGGTATGGCTGATTTTGGGCAGAAGTCCGGGCTTTGCCGTCGGCAGGGCAATATCGGTTCTGGTCATAAGCTGTCCCTGCTCTCTGGGACTTGCCACCCCTGTTGCGATAATGGTTGGAAGCGGGGTCGGGGCAAAGCACGGTATACTGTTTAAGACTGCGTCAGCTCTCGAGGCGGCCGGAAAGACGGAGATTGTTGTATTGGATAAAACCGGAACTGTCACATCCGGCAGGCCCGAGATAACAGATATTATTCCCTTTGACGGCATATCAGAGACAGAGCTGCTGAGATATGCGGCATCTATGGAGGCCGGCAGCGAGCACCCACTGGCCAAGGCAATAACCGCAGGGGCAGAGAATAAAGAGATCGATCTTATCGATGTGAGTTTCTTCGAGGCTCTGCCGGGAAACGGCATACACGCCGTAATTGACGGGAAAGAGGCATACGGAGGAAATCTCAAACTGCTGGAGAGCAAAATGACAGTTCCGCCCACTGTCAGAGAGCGTGCAGCGGCGGTTTCTGACGGCGGAAAGACTCCTCTGTTTTTCGCGGTCGGTGATTATTTTCTGGGAATAATCGCTGTGGCGGATGTGATAAAAGCTGACAGCCCGGACGCGATCTCTGAGCTGCACGGCATGGGACTGCAAACCGTTATGCTCACCGGAGACAATGAGCGCACGGCGAACTCCATAGCCGGAAAGACCGGTGTGGATCGGGTCATTGCCGGAGTTCTGCCCCAGGGAAAAGAGCGTGTCATATCCGAGCTGAGGCATTTCGGAAAGACAGCTATGGTCGGTGACGGAATAAACGACGCTCCTGCCTTAACAAGGGCGGATATGGGAATTGCGATAGGGGCCGGCGCAGATGTGGCTGTGGATGCCGCAGATATAGTGCTTATGAACGGCAGCCTTCGGGATGCCGCCGCCGCCATCCGTCTCAGCCGCGCGACCCTACGGAATATTAAGCAGAATCTCTTCTGGGCATTTTTCTATAACAGCATCGGTATTCCTGTTGCCGCAGGCGTACTGACCGGCGTGGGAATTACGCTTAATCCAATGATAGCCGCCGCCGCAATGAGTCTGTCAAGCATCTGCGTTGTGACAAATGCTCTCAGATTAAACCTTACTGACATTTACGACCCGAAAAAAGACCGAAAAATAAAACACAAAGAAAAGGAGATCAAGACCATGACCAAGACCATGCATATTCAGGGAATGATGTGCCCCCACTGTGAGGCAAGAGTTAAGAAGACCCTTGAGGCAATAGACGGCGTGCAGGAGGCAACAGCAGATCACCTGACGGGCACAGCCGTTGTTATTCTTTCCGCCCCCGTCGCTAACGATGTCCTGAAGGCGGCAATAGAGGCACAGGATTACCCTGTAACCTCTATTGATGACTGATAGTATCTGTTCGTCTTATGATTAGACGGGAATAATCAGAGCTTCATGGGTGTGCCGTTAAGCACCGCGGCGGTGAGTTTATCGCCGGAATAGCACAGCTTCAATGAGAAAAAAGGCTCCCCGGTGTCCAAGAGCCGCAGGAAGATCTTGTCACCCTCCCAGATCGGCAGAGAAAGAACATCCTCCTTTTTTACCCATTCAAGCCTGCCCTCGGAGCACTCCGTTAGCTCTCCCTCGTACTCCTTGCAGGTGAACAGATGCATATATTCCGTGCCCCATTCATCGGACACAAAGGTCACGATCCCACGGTAAGACCATGACAGGGGAGTGAGTCCGGTCTCCTCCCGGGCTTCCCTTATCATACAGTCCTCGGGACTCTCGCCCTCTTCAAATTTCCCGCCTATTCCTATCCATTTGTCCCTGTTTTCGTCAACAGCTTTCTTTATCCTGTGCAGCATAAGGTAACAGCCGTCTTTTTCAACATAGCACAGACTTGTATTTCGCATTTCTATCTCCCGATACAACGGAACCCCGACCGAAAAGGCGGTGCACCATAGGGATTTATCGGTTTTGATCCGCTCTTTTCCGCTCATACTTCGCAAAAGA
>JAZUJF010000124.1:0-11650 GCA_045642585.1 Candidatus Limivicinus sp. | reverse complement strand
GTCCAGAGTGCGCTCCAGCGCCGTAAGCTTCATGGCGTTTGAGCGCTCCTCGTCGGCGATCCTGAAGTCGGGGCTGATGCCGAAAACATGGCTGTATTCCCGCAGTATGGAGGCGCAGAAGGAATGTATCGTGCCTATCTGCGCCCGCTGGCACAGAGCGTTCTGCCGTCTGAGGCGCTTGTTTCCCGGGTCTGCGGCAAGGCGCCGAGCCAGCTCCTCGCTTATTCTGCCCCGGAGCTCCCCTGCGGCGGCTCTTGTAAACGTTATTATAAGAAAGCTGTCCAGATCGGCCGGGGAGTCACCGTCGCATATATAGCTCATGAGCCGCTCGGTGAGAACTCTGGTCTTGCCGCTGCCCGCTCCTGCGGACACGATCACGGCGCTGCCTCTGGTGCTGATGGCGCTCTTCTGAGACGGGGTTGCTTCAAAATTACTCATTTTTATCTCCCTCCTCCATCATCGCCCAGACCTTGTCCGGCTTCAGCTTAGGCTGATAGCGGCAGTGTTCACCGTCGCGCCCCTCCGAAAAATGGCAGGCATCGTAATAGTCGCAGTATGCACAGGCTGTCTCGCTCTGGCTGCGATAGAACGGGTCTGCGGCAATACTGCCCCGGCGCAGCTGGCGGGCCATCTCCCGCAGATCCTTCCGGATATGCCTCCGCAGCACGCCCAGCCGCTCCAGCCCCGCGACAGTCTCGGAATTCGGTTTGCCGCGGCTGGTCTTTATGGGAATATACTGCTTGTTCTCTCCGTTTTCCCATGCTTCTACAAGAGCCGGGATATCCACCACAAGCCCCGAGCGGCGTTTCTCGCTCATGCGCTTATCCATAATTTCCTCGTCGGACACGCCGTTATCAACAGGTATTATTCTGTCTCTCGCCGGAACATACATTATTCCCGCGGGAGCGATCTTTTTGCCGTACAGGCTCTCTCCGCCGTTTTCAAGGGCGAAAAGATACAGCAGCATCTGCAGCCCCATACCGTACCACACATCGGACAGGGAAAACCGCTTCGTGCCTGTCTTGTAGTCCACTACACGCAGATAGAGCGTGCCGTCATGTACCCAGCCGTCAACTCTGTCGGCAATGCCGGTGAGAGTGAGACTGTCATCGCCGCCTCCCAGCTCAAGGGGAGGCAGATTCTCGGTCTTCGCAAAGTCCAGCTCAAAGCTGTATGGCTCGAAATCCGACCGGCGGAGCTCCTGTGCCGTATCCAGCACCACCGCCCGCACATCCCGGCACAGTCTCTCGAACAGGTATCGGAACCGCTTTGTCTTCTCCTGGAAATCCTCAAGCTCCTCACGGACATATTGCTTCGTGTATTCGTCACAGAGGGACATGATCTCCTCATCGCCGACTTTGCGGAAGCCGCCCCGCTCCTTCACGCTTCTGGCCACATTCTCAAGCACCCAGTGCATGAAGCTGCCGATCTCAGGCGGCTTGAAGGCCGAGGGTTCTCTGGTCCTGGCATTCAGACCGTACTGGCAGAAGTACGCGAAACGGCAGGAGGCGAACTTGTCGATCCTCGACGCGCTGAGGCGTATCTTCTTGCCGTACAGCCGCTCCACCGCCTCCGGGGACAGCTTGCCCCGGGTGAAATGGGCGGAGCGCTCCACCGCCTGAAATGCCTCCGAATGATCCTCCCGCATGACTGTCAGTGCCGCTTTTTCGGTCTCTCCGCCCCCTTTGATGCCGGAGGCCGCCAGACTCATGGCCGGATTCAGCGCCGACATACGGAGCTTTGACAGGGACACAGGCCGGTCACTTATACCGAATATTGCCTTTGCTCTGTTGAAAACGAAGGCCGGACGCACCGGTTCCCCCTCCCTTGACTCCATGGGACAGCTCATAGTGAGGCTCTCCGAGGGCAGCGTAAGGGAATTATAGATAACGGAGAACTCCCGCCACAGCTCATCGTCTCCGCCGGGGCCGATCTCAATATTACTTTCAAGGAGTCTCCGTCTCTCCTCCTGGGAAAACACACCCGCGCTCTCGTCGCTTCTGGGCAGTCTCAGCTCGGACGCCCCCAGAACTATAAGGTGCTTTATGCTGCGGCGGCGATTTCTGTCCATATCTCCGGCAGATACTCTGTCGAGAGATACGGGAATAGTTCCGATATCGTACTGAGAGAGCATAAGGATAAAGAGTCTTCCAAACTCCTCGGCATCCATGGCCGTATCGCCCAGCACCGCCGCAAACTGTTCTATGGCCGACACGGTCAGCTCCCACAGTCTGCGGTATTCTGCCGCCAGCTTCTCCTGTCCCCGGGTCTTCAGCTCCTGCGAGCGCTTTTGAAGCGTTTCCGGCAGACGCAGATCCTCAAGGAGCCCCGACAGAGCCTGAGCGTGCTCTATGGCCGTATGGGCTGAAACAGACTTTTCTTCAAAATTCAGCAGGGGCTTTGAGAGTCTGCGGCGCAAAGCGTGTATCTCCTCAAGCCGCTCCTCGATCTCCTCGGTATATTCAAGGCCGTAGCCCTCCGGGTGCTGGTGCCACTTTCCCCGGCGTTTCCATGCGCTTTCCCGCAGCTGCCAGCGGTATATATAGTCCTCCAGAGTGTCGCACTCCTCGCTTGACAGTCCGGCAAGGCAGGTGCGCATATACGCTGTCACATCGTCCACATCCCAGCCGCCCAGGATAATATCATAGGCGCAGGAAATGAGCGAGGGCAGAGGTTTGGACAGCATATCCCCCTGCTCTGCTGTATAGAGAGGCACGCCGTAATTTCTGAAAACACTCTCAAGAGTGCCCTTGTAGTCGGAAAAACCCCGTGCAGTCACCGCAATATCACGCCAGCGGCAGCCCTCATCCCGCACAAGCCGGATGCACTCAGCGGCGGCCAGCTCACATTCGGCTGTCTCGCTGTCGGCCCGATAGAGCTTTATTGAGCCGCAGTCTCCCGAATATTGTTCATTGGAATAGCTGAACATCTCCCGGGCAAAATACTGCAAAGCGTCATTTTTCTCTCCTGAGCCCGAAATTACCTCCGTCTTTGTGTCTATTCCCTGCTCCTGAGCAAAGCCTGTCAGTGCCCTGCCCGCTCTGCGGGAGAGCTGGAATATTTCATTGTCTCCGGAAAGGCTGTCCACCGTCAGGCACACGCTTACATCCGCCCCCGAGCGCATAAGGCTCTCCAGCACGGCGCTCTCCTGTCGTGTGAAATCCGTAAAACCGTCCACATACACTTTAGTGCCCTTTCCGAGGAAGCTGTCCGGTATCCGTTCGGCCAGCCGTGTGAGCCTGTCGGATGGGTCGGCGCGGCCGTTTGACACCACAGCATCATAGCTCTCCAGTATGAGAGCCAGATCCCGCAGCTTGTCCCCCAACCCGTCGTCCATATCAGCGGCGGTCTCAAGGAGCATTTCGGATGTTATACAGGCCGCTTTAAGCTCATCGACCGCAGCCAGAAGGGCAGTCTGAAGCTCTCCCTGTCTGCGGGCAGAGCCGAATACTTTAAGCTTCGGATAGATATTGCCCAGGGCGAGAGTCATGCACAGAAGTCTGCCGCCCTTGTCAAGATATGTCACAGCGCCTCCGCCCATAACGGAATCCAGCTTTCTGGCCATGCCGGTGAAGCTCATGACCTCCGCATAGAGGCTCACGGTATCTCCGCAGCGGCGGCAAAGCTCACGCTCCGCCTCATGGCTGTACTGCTCCGGTACAACAAACAGAATGTCGCCCTGACGCCTCTCAACGCTGCTCTTTATCTCCTCTATAATATATCCGGTCTTGCCGGTTCCGGCTTTTCCTATAATAAGACGAAGCATATCTGCTTTCTCCCTCCGCATTATTATTCGACCAATTTTATCAAAAAAAATTACCGAAAACAAGCTTGGCGCCTCTAACCTCAGAAAAAAGTCTTGATTTCGCCCCCTGCCTGTGATATAAAGTTTTCCATAAAACAGTGAAGGGATGCGCAAAATTATGAAATTATCCTCGAAAATGGAAAAATGCGGCCTGTCTCCTATGAGAAAGTTCAACTCCTACGCCTCTGCCGCAGTTGAGCGCGGGATCAGAATATACCATCTGAACATCGGTCAGCCCGATGTAAAGACTCCGTCTGTTTTTTATGATGCGCTGAAGGATTTTGCCGATCCCGTGGTGGCCTATGCCCCCTCCTCCGGCGTGCCGGAGTATCTTTCCGCCGTGCAGCGCTACTATAAGCGCATCGGGGTCGAGCTGGAAAAGTCCAATATCCTCCCCACGACCGGCGGCAGCGAGGCTCTCCAGCTGACTATGGCCAGTATTCTGGATGACGGTGCCGAGATCGTCATTCCCGAGCCCTTCTATCCCAACTATCATACCTCTGTTACACTGGCCGGTGCAACCATCAGACCTATCCCCACTAATGTGGAAGAGGGATACTTCTACGCCGACCGTGAGCGCGTTGAAAAGTGCATCAACGAGAAAACCCGCGCCCTGTTTATCACCAATCCCGGCAATCCCACCGGTGCTGTTCTCACCCGCGAGCAGCTGAAGCTGATGCTGGATATTGCCAGGGAGCACGATCTGTTTATTATATGCGACGAGGTGTACAGAGAGTTCACCTACTCCGGAGAGCCTCTCCTGTCCGCAATGCAGTTTGAGGGCTATGATGACAACATCATCGTCATTGACTCCATCTCGAAGCGCTTCTCTGCCTGTGGAGCGAGAGTGGGCGCGGTCATATCCAAGAACAGGGACTTCATGGCCGCCGCCACCAAGTGGTGCCAGTGCCGTCTGGCCGCCGCCACCGTAGAGCAGGTCGCCGCCGCAAGACTCTATGATCTGGACCCCAGCTACTTTGACGAGGTGCGCAAGGAGTACAAGCTCCGCCGCGACACTCTGGTCAGAAAGCTCAAGGAGATACCCGGCGTTATCGTTGACACCCCCAAGGGCGCCTTCTATGCCATGGTGGCCCTTCCCGTTGACGATGCGGACAAGTTCCAGATGTGGCTGCTCAACGAGTTCAACGACAACAACGAGACCATTCTTTTCGCCTGCGGGGAGCCCTTCTATGCCACTCCCGGCCGGGGCAAAAACGAGGTGCGTATGGCCTACACCATAAACGCCCCCGATATATCCAGAGCGATGGATATTCTCAGGATCGCCATAGACAAATACAACAACAGATAAGCTCATATACCGAAAAATCCGGAACGATTCCTGTTCCGGATTTTTTGATGAGATCTGATTATAATAGTACCAAAGAAAACATTATCATTCTGTCAGCTCCAGCAGCGCCGGGGCCACCGCATTCCCGAAAAGCCGCACGCCGCACAGAGCCTCCTGAAGAGTATTCCCGTCGCTGCCCACCTCCAGTATAAGCATCCCCGGGGAGAGCTGCTGATTATACCTCTGCCGCACCAGCGATACGGGGCGCATCAGGGTGGGGTTTGAGGTATCGGCTGCTTTTTGCAGATACAGCGCCAGAGATAGATTCTCCTGCCAGTGAGGATGCTCAAGGCCGCTCTGATCGGTGCCTACAATGAGCATAAGCTGGGCGGCGCACAGGCCGTCTCCCTCCGCCATGGTCTTATACACCACTCCGTCAGAGCCGACCGACTCACGGTGTATGTCAAAGACTATGCCGATGCCGGGATACTGCTCCAGATAACGGCTTATAGCCTCTCCGGAGCGGGAGTAGGCGCCGGTATCGCTGGGATAGTCGTATATTCCCCGGTCATGGATCACATTCAGGCCCCAGTCCTTGAATACTGCGGTCAGCTCATCTCCGATGCGCACCACATTGTACTCGGTGCTCTCGGTGCGGCAGGTGTCGCTGGGCGTATACCTGTCGGCCCCCGCCTGTAAATATGCCTCGCTGGAGTGGGTGTGGATTATCAGGATCTGTGCCGCCGAGGCTGGCAGGGTGATGTCCGGGCCGTCCGCGGCAAGCCCGGAGGAGTCCACATAGTAGTCTGTCTCGTTTCTCACCGTGAGTCCGCCCGTTATCGCCGTTTCAACAGTCTCTTCCTGACCGTAGGCCGTGAGCATCGCAAGAGACAGTACCAGGCATACCAATCTCCTCATATTTTACCAGACCATCCTTATCTGCCGCTTTCTCCGCAGGAACTCGCTCTTCGGCTCAATGAGGATAATGTCAGCGCCCAGACGGACGATGCAGTCCCAGGGGATAATGTAGTCGTCCTCCCGGCCCAGCAGTCCCAGCAGCTTCATTTTCCCGGGAGTGACAATGGCGGTTATTCTGCCCTGCACCGGGTCATATTCCATATCGCACACGCAGCCCAGCCGCTGACCTGAATGAATGTCGATAACCTCTCTGTAACGCAGATCGGAATAGTATCCGGGCATAGCAGCTCACCTCTCAGGGTACTGTATGCGCCGTTTTCCCCGACTATGCGTTTTTTCTCAGGAAATAGATGATTAATTTGCCGGGAGGAAACAGGCTCCCATAACGGCACTTTTTATCCGGCAGACGCGGCAGGCGTACTGTTCGGTGCTGCCTTGGCCTTCGGAATGGAGATGGTAAGTATAAGCGAGTCCTCCGTCTCTTCCCGCTTCATGCCCGCGTCAATTCCTCCCTGCTTCATGAGATCAAGGCTGCGGGTGATGGAATTGAGAAACACCCTCACGTCCTTGAGAATAAAGGTGCGTTTTGCCTCCGGCTTTTCCGGCTGAGGGTCTGAGAGGAGCGCGTCAATGTATTCATCTGTGGCCGCTACCGTCAGAGAATGGGCGATGATATATTCAAGCGCTTTTCTCTGCTCCTCCGGCTCGGGAATACGCAGAAGAGCCCGGCCGTGGCGCTCCGTCAGCTCGTTGCTCCGCAGCTTTTCCAGCACATCCGGCGGAAGCTTCAGCAGGCGCAGCTTGTTTGCCACCGCCGACTGGGAGCGGCCTATACGCCTCGCCGCCTCCTCCTGGCTCATGCCGAACATCCGGATAAGCCGGCTTATGCCTGTGGCCTCCTCGATGAAATCCAGATCCTTGCGCTGAAGATTTTCAATAAGCGCAAGCAATCCCGCGTCCTCCATAGTCACATCCAGCATTATGCACGGTACTTCTGTCAGTCCCGCCTGCTTTGCCGCTCTCAGTCTCCTTTCCCCCGCCACGAGCTCATATCTGCCGCAGCGGTAACGGACAGTGAGGGGATTTAATATGCCGTAGTTCTCGATACTGCGGCTCAGCTCGGTAATAGAGCTCTCGTCAAAAAGCTTTCTGGGTTGGATCGGATTGGGCTGGATATCCTCGGTGGGCAGGTATGTAATTACGCCCCGGCGGTGTATCGGGCGAGTCTGCAGGGTCTGCATGGCAAGACCTCCTTCGTGCAATTATAGTATGTATATTACATCAACGCATATTGCAAAACAGGCCGAAATCCGGACTCATCAAAAAAGAAAAAAGCACCAGACAAATGTCTGATGCCTTTTATCCAGTGGAGAGCAGCGGACTCGAACCGTTGACCTTCCGCGTGTGGGGCGGACGCTCTAACCAGCTGGGCTAGCCCTCCGAAGCTTTGCTATTATATCACACTGTCAAATAATATGCAAGAGCATTTTTTGCCTTGTTTTTCAATTATTTTGAAAAAAATCATTGACAAGAACTCTTTCGTCTGTTAAAATTCATCATGCTGTTTCGAGCAGTTATGGCGGCATAGCTCAGTTGGCCAGAGCATTCGGTTCATACCCGAAGTGTCCCCGGTTCGAATCCAGGTGCCGCTACCAAATAAAGGCGCAGCATTTATTGCCTGCGCCTTTTATATGGCCCGTTGGTCAAGTGGTTAAGACACCGCCCTTTCACGGCGGTAACATGGGTTCGAGTCCCGTACGGGTCATAAAAGCACAATCCCGCTTTCCGGCGGGGTTGTGCTTTTTTATCTGTTCGGGACCTGCCGCAAGCTGTGATATCTTTTATACCTTCTTTATCCCGTATCTCCGGCTCTCGGTTGAAAACGCCCGCTCCCCATGTTATAATATGACTGTATTCTTCTTTTGGAAGGCTGATGCTATGAAAAAAGCCCGAATGACACCAAATCAGATAATGGCCATAGGCTTCGCGGTAATGGTGCTCGGCGGAGGAGTTCTGCTGAGTCTGCCGATCTCATCCCGTAGCGGTGAAGGCACGCCATTCCTGAACGCCCTGTTTATCTCCACCTCCTGCTCATGCGTGACAGGTCTCACAGTCTATGACCCGTGGACTCAGTTCTCGTTCTTCGGTCAGGTGGTAATGCTTCTGCTGATACAGTTCGGCGGTCTGGGCTTTATGTCCGCCATGGCCGCGATCATTTTTCTCACCAAGCGAAGGGCCGGTCTCAGAGAGCGTGCCCTGCTGGCCGATACGCTGGGCACAGGGCAGCTGTCCGGAACAATGGACTTTGTGAGGCTCATTCTTCTGGGCACCCTTATTGTGGAGGGCATAGGCGCTCTGATCCTGTCCACCAGAATGATCCCCGCCTTTGGGCTGGCAAGAGGAATATGGTTCAGTGTGTTCCATTCCGTCTCTGCCTTCTGTAATGCGGGTTTTGATCTGTTCGGCATCCTCGACCCGGGCAAGTCTCTGGAGTGCTTCCAGAGTGACCCGGTGGTACTTATCACTATTGCACTTCTGATCTTAGTGGGAGGCATAGGCTTTATCGTCTGGTCGGATGTTGCAGAACGGCACAGGACCGGCAGCAGGCTGCGCTTCCACTCCCGTATCGTCATCTGGGGCACTGTGATCCTCACTGCTGTGGGTACGATCCTCTTCCTTCTCACCGAGTGGGATGCCTCTATGGCCGATATGAGCTATGGGGACAAATTGCTCAATGCCTTCTTCCAGTCCGTCACGCCCCGAACTGCGGGCTTTGCCGCTTTCCCTATGTCCAGGCTTTCTCATAACGGCAAGGGGCTTACCATCCTGTATATGATTATCGGTGCCGCTCCCGGCGGTACCGGCGGCGGTCTCAAGGTGTCTACCGCTGTCGTTATTGCCGCATCTACCGTTTCTTTCATTCGGTCAAGGTCCGATATCAATCTTTTCGGCAGCAGGTTAGACGATGAGACGGTGTGGCGCTCCCATGTAATTCTGATTTTATTCCTGGCCCTTATCGGAGGCGGCGTATTTATACTCTGCGGCGGCGGCACGGAGCTGTCGGACGCTGTGTTTGAATGTGTTTCCGCCATTGCAACGGTCGGACTCACCACAGGTATCACCACCGGCCTGAACTCCGTATCAAAAATCGTGCTCATTCTTCTGATGTACACCGGTCGTGTGGGCGGTATTACTGTCTTCTTTGCAATGAATGTTAATTCAAAGCGGGAAAAGCTGAGAAACGCCATCGGCAAGGTATATGTCGGATAACGGAGAGCGGCTGTGATAAACCGTCGTCATTCCCCGCCGATCCCCCGGCAGGAGCCTTGCAGGGGATCTGTTAAACAGTAATATTATGCGGAAAACCGCATGGAGGATTAAATATGCAGTCAATGTTAATAATAGGAGCAGGCCGCTTCGGTTCATCTCTGGCCGAAACTCTCATCTCTCAGGGTGTGGAAGTCCTGATTGTCGATATCCGTGAAGACAAAATTGATAAGATCTCCAGCGTTGTCACCCGTGCCAAGATCGGTGACTGCATGGATATAGATGTGCTGGAGGAGCTGAGTGTCAGCTCTTTCGACATCTGCTATGTGTGCACCAGCAATAATTTTCAGGCATCGGTTGAGATCACCTTCCTGCTGAAGCAGTTGGGGGCACAATATGTGGTGTCCATCGCCGACAGAGCTCTTCATGCAAAGCTGCTGGAACAGGTAGGGGCTGATGCGGTCATCTTCCCCGAGCGCGACATGGCAAAGCGCACGGCTATCCATTATTCAAATAACGGTATTTTCGACTACATCGAGCTGTCTCCCGATTATGTGATCACAGAGGTGGAGCCTCCTAAGGAGTGGATCGGCAAATCCTTGAAGGAACTGGATCTGCGGGCAAAGTATAAGATCAATGTCATCGGCATTTGCTGCGGTCAGGACATGAGTGCGATGGTCGATCCTGAGTATATCTTCAATTCGGGTGAGAAAGTCTATATTGCAGGCAACCACGAAGGCGTTCAGAGTATTTTCTCCGCGAAATCATAATTTCGGAATTATTCACAAATTGTTAATTGATTCCCCGTGTTTTTTGGCAGTTTGTTCATTACAAGTACACATATTTATACTATATTTGATTCAGAAACAAAGCAAAGAGGATGTATCCGCATGGCAGACATGGATGGAAACGAAAATCGGGATGCTTCTCCGCGCCGCAATGAGAGCAAGACCGACCGGGTCAACGGTGAGTTTCATTATAAAAACGGCTACACTCAGAAAATATACTCCGATGCCCACTATGTGAAGGAGGAGGACGATACCGTCCCTCCCAAATACTATACCCCCCCTGAGAAAGCGGTTAAGGAGCCGAAGCCGAGAAGACCTCGCCCGTCGGCCGCCATGCTTATCTGCCTGTGCCTTGCCTGTGCCATTCTCGGCGGACTGACAGGCGCCGGCATTGTGGGCAGGAAGCTTAAAGGACAGGTAGATGAACTGACGCTCAGGCTCGATTCTGTTCAGGAGGAACCCGAGATTCAGGATACCTTCACTCCCGAGGAGGACCCGGGTATGTCCGTGACCCCGGGGAGCATATATGATTCCGCTCTGGAGACCGTGGTCTCTGTGGTTTCCCTGAAGAAGGACGGTACTGTTGACACGGTATACGGCTCGGGATTTGTGATCTCCGACGACGGATATATTATTACAAACCGCCATGTGTTCGCCGCCGCTGTGAATGCCGGTCAGGACATAGGGGTCCTTTTCTCCGATGGAGAGCTTATCACGGCCGAGGTCATCGGCGACAGCAGTGAAGACGATCTGACTGTGCTCAGGGTCTTGCGAACAGATCTTGTGCCGGTGGTTACGGCGGACAGCGATTCGGTATATGTAGGCGATAGGGTTTTTGCCGTGGGCAGCGCATTGGGTCAGGATGGTCTGTGCCTTTCCTCCGGCTGCATCAGCTCCCCCGCCCGACTTATAGAGACCGATTCGAGCGATATTTCCATGGCTATGTTCCAGTTTGACGCACCTGTAAATTCCGGTAATTCCGGCGGCCCTCTGTTCAATGACAAGGGGCAGGTGATCGGTGTGGTCACCGCAAAATATACGGCTATGGGCGTTGAGGGCATGGCCTTTGCCATCCCCTTCAATGAGGCCGTAAGCATTGCAAATGACCTGATCACAAAGGGTTATGTGTCCGGCAAGGCGTATCTGGGCGTTGAGCCCGACCTCCGGTACTGCGATATGTACAGTCAGTATTTCGGTTTGCCCATGGGCGCATATGTAAACCGTGTCGCACCGGGTTCTGCCGCCGAGGCCGCAGGGCTCCAGGCCGGAGACATCATCATAAAAGTCGGCGACATGGATGTTTCCGACTGCGGCGATCTCTCAAAGGCCATCCGCCGCTATTCCGCCGGAGACTCCGCAGAGATTCGGTTCTTCCGTTCAGGAGTGACATTTTATGCACAGCCGACATTCGGCGAGGTCAATCCTGACATTCAGCTTAAAGGCTCGTTCTGATGCGGAAATTTAGGGCACCACCGCATAATACGCCTGCGGCATCTACCGGATAAAATGTGCCCCCCTCTGTGTAAGTTCGCGTAAGCCAAATCAAAGATTTGGACGCTCACTTATCATTTAGTCACTTTTTCT
>JAZUJF010000123.1:0-8008 GCA_045642585.1 Candidatus Limivicinus sp. | reverse complement strand
AACATTGTTCGATGTCCGATGTTTTTTACGGGGGACCTCATCCGTCACGGGCGGACGATGTTATATTGTGCAGATCGTACATTTTCGGTCGCCGCCCGTGCCACCTTCTCCAAAGAAGAAGGTTTTACATTGTGCAAATCTTTTTCTTTAAATCAGGCTCTCCGGCGGGGAGGCGTTCGGCTGGGAAGCAAAGAGAGACGGATGAATCCCGCGCCCGCCGGCGCATTAAGCTTCTTCTTTGGAGAAGCTGGCACCAGTGCGCACACTGGTGACTGATGAGGTCTCCGCGCCCGCCGGCGCATATTTAACATTGCATAATGTCCGGCGTTTTTTACGGGAGATCAATACAAAGGGCTATGAAAGGAGCAATATGCAACTACTTCCTCAGCTTGAGAACGAATACACCCAGCGGGAGCTGACAGATGTTTTTTCGGGCTACAACCACCGGCTTCGTATCGGGGACGGCGAGCTGTACGACACCATGAATCTGTCCAGTCAGTATTACCCCCTGCTGGCAAACAGAAAAAAGCGCTCCGTTGCGCGCACATTCACATCCCCCGGCGGCATCCTTGGCCGGGACAGGCTGGCTTTTGTGGATAAGGGGATCCTGTACTATGACGGCGCAGCTACCGCCATAACCTGCCTTACTCCCGGGAGAAAGCAGCTTGTGAGCATGGGCGCATACATCGTTGTATTCCCCGACAAGGTGTTCTGGAGCACCGCCGACCCCGGGGACTACGGCTCCCTTGAGGCATCATACAGCTCCGTCGGCACGGTGAAATACCGTATGTGCCGCCTTGACGGCACGGAATATGACGATCCCGCAGTTTCAGAGACGGCCCCGGAGGAGCCGGAGAACGGCGATCTGTGGATAGACACATCCGGGGAAAAGCACGCCCTCATGCAGTGGAATGAGGCCGCATCCCAATGGACGGAACAGGCCTCGGTATACACAAAAATCACCTTCACCACTCAGCGGGAGCTGACGGAGTGCTTCTCCGTATATGACGGGGTGACGATCGAGGGGGCGGCGATCGACTCCCTCAACGGCGAGCACATCATTTACGCCATGGGGAAAGAGGGCTTCGATTCCATCATAGTCCCGGGGCTGCTGGATGAGGCTGTTGACCAGACACGGGGCAGCGTCTCCATCCGGCGCAGCGTGCCGGACATGGACTATATCATTGAGTGCCGCAACAGACTCTGGGGCTGCCGCTTCTCGGGGGACACCAACGAGCTTTACTGCTGCGCTCTGGGGGACTTCAGAAACTGGCACCGCTATATGGGCGAGAGCGGCGACTCCTGGGCAGCCTCCGTGGGCTCAGAGGGGGATTGGACAGGCGCGGTAAACTACATGGGCTACCCCACCTTCTTCAAGGAGGACAGGATCTACCGTGTCTCCGTGTCCGCCATAGGCGCACATTCCGTATCGGAGACCGTGTGCCGGGGCGTGCAGAAAGGCTCTGACAGATCTCTGGTCGTTGCCAACGAGACGCTGTTCTACAAATCCCGGAGCGATGTATGCGCTTATCAGGGGGGCTTTCCCGCCACCGTGTCCGAGGCTCTCGGGGACGAGAGCTATCACGGTGCCGCCGCCGGAGCCATGGGGGACAGATACTACATCTCCATGGCGGATGCCCGGGGCAGATACCACCTTTTCGTCTTCGATATGCGAAATGCCCTGTGGATGCATGAGGATGATCTTCATGTGACGGAATTTGCCCGGATCGGCGAGGAGCTGTATGCCCTTGAGGGGAACAGACTCCGGGCACTCATGGGCACTGTGGGTGAGAAGGAAGCCTTCGTGCCGTGGATGGCCGAGACCGGCATCATGTACTACCGCCAGCCCGACAGGAAATATGTGTCCCGCTTCAATCTGCGTGTGCAGATGGAAAAGGGCGCGGAGATCCATATATACATCCAGTACGACTCCGACGGGGTGTGGCACAGACAGGGCAGCATCTCCTTCAGGGGCACAAACACAGTCACCGTGCCCGTGAGACCGAGACGCTGTGACCATCTGCGCATCCGCCTGACGGGAAAGGGTGAGTTCAGGCTCTTTTCCGTGGCACGCATCCTCTCCTACGGCAGCGACAGCGACGGGGGCTTTGCCCTCATATCAAGCCGGGACAGCACTGCCATTCCGGGAGAGGGGACCGGGGAGAGCATCATGAGCGTTGCCCATACCTACACGGAAAACGGCGTATTTCATGTGCCCGACGGTATGCGCTATTCGCCGGTGACGGTGGCGGTGCCGGAGACGGTGCAGACAGCGGAGGCTCTGCCTGATGAATATGTGTGCCCCATCGTCATTGTGGGCGAAAACTATTACTTATGGAGGAATTGAGACATGGCATATGAGAGAATAATTACAGCTCTGGACTATGCCCCCTTGCAGAAGTCTGATGCCATGACCCAGCCCGTGGGGAAGGACGAAGACGGCAAGCTGTGGACAGCGCCCAGCGGCGGCGGAGCTTCCGACTTTGACGAGCTGACACACAGACCGTCCTACAACGGCGCTCCCATGACCCACAGCACCAACATACCGGAGGTCAAAACGGCGGCGTGGGACGGCAAGCAGGATGCCATTTCAGACCTCAGTACCATCCGCACAGGCGCAGGACTCGGAGCGACAGCCGTTCAGCCCTCCGCAATAGCGGATATGGCCACAGAGACATGGGTGGTCAGTCAGGGCTATCTGACAGAGCACCAGAGCCTCAGCGGAAAAGAGAACAAGGGCAGGATCACCATATCCGGCGTTGAGAAAACCGCGACCGCTCATACCGTTACCGTAGTCACAAACGGCGTGACGAGCAGCTTTACACTTGTGGGGGTGAGCTGATGGGAACAAGTAAAATACTTATTGACGGTGTGGGCATCGACCTCACGCAGGACACAGTTGCGGCGAACAGGATGTTATCCGGTACGAAGGCGCATGACAGCAACGGAAATGCCGTCACGGGCAATATCCAAAGCAAATCCGCCCAGACCTATACTCCCGGCGCATCCGCCCAGACCATAGCCGCAGGGCAGTATCTCTCGGGAGCGCAGACTATTGCCGGAGATGCCGGGCTCACAGCGGAAAACATTAAAAAAGGTGTGCAAATATTTGGCGTCACCGGCGCATATGAGGGCGAGGCTTTCGCGTTTGTGCTTGTGACATATCCAGAGGGTTCAACTGTTTCATGCACCAATTCCAGTGGCAATAAGGATATAACCAATACGCAAAAACTTTTTTATATCCAGCAAGGCGTTGTACCTTTTAATTGTGTCGTGACGGCCACAGATGGGACACAAACAACATCTAAAACCGTCAGTATTGAGTATGAGGGGCAGGGTGTAAATCTTAGTCTTACATACGAGCTTGTGCTGTTTGATGGCGATAATGGTGGTGACAATACGGAGGTCACAGGCGGGTGGGAAGCTATTTCGGGTGGCAATACTCTCACCGTTACTGAGACAGAGATACTCTTTACAGCAAGAATCGTCGAACGCCGCTGTGCTTTTGCTGTCAACCCAATTCCCGTGCAGGATTACAGTAAAATTACATTTACCGGGTATACACCAGCCTCCAGCACAGAAACAGACTATCAATTTTTTATAACTACCGCAAAAGACAATTCCAAATCTGTTGTTGTGGCCACGGTTCAAGCTCCGCGTCTCGCGTCTGGTGATGTCTTTATAGATTTGAGCGGACTGTCTCTTACAGAAGGGGTAAATTACTATGTTGGCCTATCTAATCAGTCATTAAGTGACAATCCCACGCATTTGACAAAGTGTATTTTGACATGAGGTAAATAAGCATGAAAATATACATTGATAGTGATTATAAATGCCATACATCTGATGATGGCACACGCAGAGAAGTTGAAACAGACTTCTTCAACAACAAATGTCGTGTTTTTATCGAGGGCTACAAGTACGATGACAGCCGTGGATATGCCGCCATATATCCGTGGCGTGACTACACACAGCTCGCCGAAGCACAGGCGGCCTATGATGAAGCCTTGGCACTGTCTCAGGAGACAATATCCGATATGCAGACAGCTCTGAACACTCTGGGGGTGAACTGATGGAGACATGGACAGAAAAAGCAACAAAGGTGTGGGGCGAGACACATGACGCTTTGCAGGCCGTAGTTGATGGGCTTAATCAAGGCCAGAGGCAGAAGCTCGTTAAGGATGAGAAGCTCAGGGAGCTGCTGGACAGATACGGAGTTGAGTACGGAAAATGAGTGAACGGACAATATATGAAGCGCTGATAAACGGCGGACTGAGCCACACCGGGGCCTGCGCCATCATGGGCAATATGATGGCCGAGAGCGCCATGCTCTCAGACAATGCCCAGAACGGAATGACCCCCCTCACCGACGGAGAATATACATACCGTGCCGATAACGATATGCTGGATTTTGCCAACGATAAGGTGGGCTACGGCCTGTGCCAGTGGACTTTCCGGTCGAGAAAGGCCGGACTTCTGAGCTACTGCCGGAGCAAGGGCGTTTCCGTCTCCGATGAGGCGGCGCAGGTGGAGTTCTGCCTCCGGGAGCTGAAAAATGAATACGGCAGGGTTTATGCTTCTCTCTGCCAGGGCGGAGACCTGTATCAGCTCACGAAGCTTGTCTGCACCGATTACGAGCGTCCGGCCGTCAATAATGTGGACACAAGATACAGCTTTGCGGAAAAGTTCGACCGGATGTTTCCCGATAATTCCGCTCAGTCCGTGACGGCACGGACTGGCTTTTGCGATCCGTCCATAGCCGTTCTCCAGATGGTCATGGGCTATAACGGCTATGCCTGCAATGTCAACGGGGTCAATGACGCGGACTTCAAGCAGTGCCTCAGGGTGTTCTGCGAGGATGTTATCGATCAGTAAAGGAGGTAAGCCCATGCTCCCGCTTGAAATGCCGCCGATGCCCTCAGGCTCCGCCGAGGAGCGGATAAAAAATCTTGAGGAATACCTTGTGCGGCTGATACTACAACTTAACGAGGAGAGAAGAAATGATTGATTTTTATGTCAGCGGCCAGAGCATGAAGATGTTCGCGCCCTGTGTTGCTGCCGACAGCCTCAACTATCTTGAATGTCGGTGGCACTTTAACGGCACCGACTGGACAGGCGCCGCCAAGACCGCCCACTTCCGCAGCGGAGACACGGTCTACGATATGCTGCTGAACGCCGATAACGCCGTTACCGCCGCTCAGGGTCTGAATCTCACCGTGGGCGAGTGGGAGATCTACCTGACGGGAGTTCTGTCCGGAACGCGCCTCACCACCACCGTCTGCATCCTGACCGTCCGCCCCAGCGGACTTATAGATGCGCCGGAGCATATTATCCCCATGAGCCTTGCCGAGCAGCTCACCGCCAGAGCCGACACCGCCCTCGCCGCCGCCCTGGCAGTCAGGACCGCCGCCGAGTCCGGCGCGTTCAACGGCAGGGACGGCAGGAGCTTCGTCATTCTGGGGGTCTATGCCTCTCTCGCCGCGTTGCAGACGGCAGTCACAGACCCGAAGCCCGGAGACTGCTATGCCGTGGGCGAGGCCGCACCGTATAACATATATGTGTTCGACGGCGTTTCCTCCGCATGGAAGGATTTCGGCCCCATCAGCGGCGCGACAGGTCAGACCGGAGCGGCGGGGGCGGTGTTCACCCCGTCGGTGGACGCCTCCGGAAATATCTCATGGTCCAATAACGGCGGCCTTGAAAATCCCGTCTCCCGGAACATTCAGGGCCCCAAGGGAGATACGGGAGAAGCGGGACAGGACGGCACCGATCCCTTTGACTACGCGGTGGAGCACGGCTATACCGGCACGGAGCAGACCTTTGCCTCGGCTCTTGCCTATATGCCCGCACACCATGCCCGCCATGAGGCAGGGGGCGCGGACGCGATCACCGTCACGGGCGATATGCTCGGAACAAAGTCGGTGACGGCGGCAAAGGTGGCGGACAGCTCCCGGACGCAGTATATCGAGGCAGAGGTCAACGGCACATGGACTCAGCACTCCGACGGCTACTACTATCTGACGATAACCGGAGTCACCGGCCTGCTCAGCACCGACAGACCGAAGGCGCATCTGAAGGTGCCCACAGCATACTCCGATCTTTCCGCGCATGAGGAAGCCTTCAGCCAGCTCTACGACTGCGACGCGACCGCTGACGGATCCATCACCTTCTACGCAAAGGACGAGCCCTCAGTGGCGTTCGGCGTGGTGCTGGAGGTGGCAAGGATATGAGCAAGGGATTTATTGTCGGCGGTGGCGGGGCTGCGGCTTTCGCGTTTGTGCTTGTCACATACCCGGAGGGGTCAACCGTTACCTGCACCAACGCAAGCGGCAAAAAGGACATATCCACCACTCAGCGGCTTTTCTACATCAAAAAAGGTACAGTGCCTTTTAACTGTGTCGTGACTGCCACGAATGGGACACAAACAACATCTAAAACCGTCAGTATTGAGTATGAGGGGCAGAGTGTAAATCTTAGTCTTGCATACGAGCTTGTGCTGTTTGATGGCGATAATGGCGGCGACAATACGGAGGTCACAGGCGGATGGGAAGCTATTAACCAAGCAACTCTTACCGTTACTGAGACAGAGATTGTATTAGCAAGTAATGTGACCACTACCCGCCGCGCTTTTGCTAAAAATCCCATTCCCGTGTACAATTACAGCAGAATATCATTTACCGGATATACAAATAATAGTTCCTCACGGTTTCTTATAGCCACGGGAAAATTAAACACGCCAGAAGTTGTCGTGGCTACAGTCACGGCTCCCTTGAATGTGGCCGAGGAGGTCTATATAGATTTGAGCGCTTTGTCTCTTACAGACGGTGTGGATTATTATGTCGGTTTGTCAAATGGCTCTTTAAGCTCTAAAACAACCTTGTTAAAGTGTATTTTGACATGAGGTGATAGCATGAAAATCTATGTTGACAGTGATTATAAGTGCCATACATCTGATGATGGCACACGCAGAGAAGTTGAAACAGACTTCTTCAACGGCAAATGCAAGGTTTTTATAGAGGGCTACAAATACGATGACAGCCGTGGATATGCCGCTATATATCCGTGGCGTGACTACACACAGCTTGCCGAAGCACAGGCGGCCTATGATGAAGCCTTGGCACTGTCTCAGGAGACAATATCCGATATGCAGACAGCTCTGAACACTCTGGGGGTGAATTGATGGAGACTTGGACAGAAAAAGCAACAAAGGTGTGGGGCGAGACACATGACGCTTTGCAGGCCGTAGTTGATGAGCTTAATCAAGGCCAGAGGCAGAAGCTCGCCAAAGATGATAAGCTCAGGGAGATGCTGGACAGATACGGAGTTGAGTACGGAAAATGAGTGAACGGACAATATACAATGTGACACTGTCCTGAGGGGGCTGCCATGGGAGAGAATATAATCACCGCCTGCATCACAGGGGCATTGACCCTCCTGGGAGTGCTGGCGAGCAACAGCCGCGCACAGGCGGTAACGGACGAAAAGCTGGCGGAGCTGACAAGAGAGGTGCGCGAGCACAACGGCTTTGCCCGCAGAATGCCGGTGGTGGAGGAACAGATAAAGGTCATAAACCACCGGCTTGAGGATCTTGAAAAAACGGAAGACAGTGTTTTGCGGTATAACCGCAGGGAGGAGAATAATTGATGGAAATAATGGGAGTCGCGGGAGTAGCGGCCATAAGCGTCATAGCATATCTCATCGGCGAGGTGTGCAAGGCTCTGCCCCTGAACAATAAGTGGATACCTGCCGTATGCGGTATTTCCGGCGCGATACTCGGAGGGATCGCACTGTATACCATGCCGGATTTTCCCGCTGACAATATGATAAACGCAGTGGCAATAGGAATCGTGTCGGGTCTTGCGGCTACCGGCGCAAACCAGCTGGTAAAGCAGATGAAGGAGTAATACAGTCCAGAGCCGCGAGCTGCCCGAGCCACAGCGAGACCCGCTTGCGGTTAATATGCCTTCCCCTTCCGCTTTGCCTTCCCCTTGCTCACAAGGGGAAGGGG
>JAZUJF010000122.1:0-3303 GCA_045642585.1 Candidatus Limivicinus sp. | reverse complement strand
GAGAATATGTATTGTCTCACTCTGTTGCTCGCCGCCCGCGCCACCTTCTCCAAAGAAGAAGGTTTTACATTGTGCAATGTTTATGCTATATGCCTTCCCCTTGCTCACAAGGGGAAGGGGAACCGCTTGCGGTGGATGAGGTTATCCCCTGTGCGCAGAGTTAAACTGTACCGCAGTCCAACAGGAGAAACCTCATCAGTCACCAGTGCGCACACTGGTGCCAGCTTCCCCTTGTGCGCAAGGGGAAGTCTTATAGGACGGCAGCTTTCATTTAATGTGGTGCGCGTTAAAGCGCATGGGGATTTAGTATAAAAAGGGCAAGGGCAACAATGACACCCTTGCTCTTTCAACGCTTCACAGAGTTTTTTTCTTTTCCTTTATTCCCGCCATACATACTATACAGCCCACAGCGCATACAAGAGAACTGATTATCAGCACCGAGCGGACCGACATGGCATCCAGCATTATTCCGGCCAGCACAGATGCAAGACACGCGCCCACCGTGGTCACACCCTGAGCCAGCGCCTGACCCTTTGCCGAATCCTCAGGACTGACAGTTGTTATTGTCCAGTAGACTATTGCGGGAGCGTACACCGCAAAGCTCAGACCCTGCAGACTCTCGGCCAGATACAGCAGTCCCACCGTGGGGGCAAGGGCGACGCCCAGAGTTTTCAGGACGAACATGATGAGGGAAAAGCGCAGAATACCGGCACATTTAAATCTGTGGGAGATAGCACCGTAGAAGAACATTGCCGGCAGCTCCAGAAAGGCGGTAAAGCTGTTAATACCGCCCACTGTTGACACATCTCCGCCAACAGCGGTGACAACATTTATGAGGAACAGATTTGACACATTGTGGGAGAAGAAGATGATGATTATGCCCAGCAGAAGAATGGCAAAGCGAGGATTTGCGCGGATAAACTCCGGTGTCGAGCGGGCCTTGACAGCGGGATCGTTACTGACCGAGATCTCCGTCCTGCCCCTGAGCTGCCATTTCGTGAAAGCGACACATCCGGCCTCAAGCATAGCCACAAGAAGACCGATCTGCGGAATAACGGCCTCTCCCAGTTGCATCACCATCGAGCCCATGGCCGCCGCAAGAAGCGCATATCCGAGGGAACCAATGGCTCTGGCAGGGCCGAAATCCGGACCCAGACCGAACCGGGCCAGCTCAAAGCACAGGGAAATGTTCATTGGGATGACGGCGGTCACGGAGCATATAAGCACGCAGTCCAGCACACAGAACAAAGCCCCGCGAATATCCGCCAGAGAGAAAAGCCCCATGATGCAGACCTGAAGGGTGAGCAGGAGCGCTATGCCGTGAAATACGGTAAACCGCCCCCTCCGGTCGATTATAGACGCAAGAGCCGATGCCACGGCAAATCCCAGTATCATACCGACGCTCTGCACGGCGCCCAACAGGGTGTTGGACAGCCCCTTATAGCCCATATATACAGCGGAAAAGCTTATTCCCACGCAGTAGACCATCCACATACAGGCCTGCAGGGCGGAATAGGTTATCTGCATTTTTCTGTTTTTTCCAGCCAACGCTTCACCGGCTTTACATTATCAGTCGGCGGGATTGTAGCACGGAAAAAAAGGATTGTAAAGACAGAATATGAATATGATAAAAAATCTCCCCATGACTTGCGCCATGAGGAGACTTCCCGCAAATGCCGTGCCGGCTCAATTATAACCTGCACAATATGGCAGGTGGGTCGCCTAAGTCCTGTTTCGCTGCTTCCAACGTCCGCACAAGGCGGGAGGCCTGCAATCCGCAGATTCAAATCGGCATCCCTTATAAGAAATGTGGGTTTAATGAGCCGCAAAATCTCAGAATGGAGATAACACGCACACCGCAGGAATCATGTTTCATACCAATACTATATGTCCGGACAGGGGCAAAAATTACCCCATGGACCGGAAAGGGAAACTTTTACTCTTCTTCGTCGTCAAACAGAATGCGGGAGAAATGCTCATAGACATCCTGCAGCTCGTCATCGTCATCGATGGATTCATACAGCTCCTCGCCGTTCTCATCGGTGATCACACGGAGAATGATAATGCCGTAGTCAGGGTCGTTCTCGTCTATATCGGTCGGCAGGAAGGCCATGAAGGTCTGATCCTTGTAGTCCATGGTGTCAAGAACTTCCAGCTCTATTTCGGTTCCGTCGTCATCTATTATAGTGATATAATCACTTCCGAATTCTTCGCTCATATGAGGGCAGCCTCCTATATCGTGGTGATCTCATCTTATACCATATCCGGAAATAAATCAATAGAAATGTTATGACCCGAGATCCTCCAGCAGCTCCAGCAGCTCTCCGGTATCGGTTACGGGAATACCGCTGTCCACAAGGGCCGCATCGGCCGCGCGAAGGGCGGAGATCTCGATATCCGTCACCTGCTGGGGCTGAGTGGAGCGCCTATCCGAAAAAACGGCCAGATACCCGTTATATGGCCGCAGGTAATACGACCCGTCATCGCTGCCGATGTGAAATCTCGCAAGTATCTCCTCCGGCAGGGCGCTATTTCCCCGATCCATACTGCGGAAGGCTCCCACAGCCGAAATAACGGCGGCAAAGAAGACGACCGCCAGAATTGCAGCTTTTATTCTTATCCTCATCTCATCCTCCGGTCAATATTATACCGATTATTCTGTCCTTTTGAAGTGCGGTTATGCTGACAGGGATAATTTACCTGAAATCGAGGGAAAATATAAACCGGAGACGGGCGGCAGGGCTGTACCGCAAATACAAAATTTACAAAATAGACTATCACAAACAGGGATGCTGTGATATAATACCAGTTTGTATAATCAGGAATATTGTTTGTTCATATATCTCTAATACTAAGCACTGATAAGAAGAAGACAAAGATTTGCGAGGAAAAAATGCGCCGGACAAGAGCTTCCGCAGAGCATAATAGGAGATATATGGTCAAGGAAGCCAACGAAGTACGGCATATTTTTTACCGCAAATATTGTCTGATTTCTATCAGTGATTACTATGAAAGCTGCGCTTCAAAAGAGCACTCTGCCTTCCCCTTCCGGAGAAGGGGAAGGGTAGCGAAGCGGCCGAGCGGTAGTGAATGGACTGCCGGGGGCAGTCCAGAGCCGCGAGGTGACCGAGCCGCAGCGAGAAGCGCTTGCGGTGGATAATGTAATCCTTACCGCTTTGCCTTCCCCTTGCTCACAAGGGGAAGGGGGACCGCTTGCGGTGGATGAGGTTTTCCCCTGCGCACTCTGCTTTCATTTATGGTGGCGCACATTACTGCGCATGGGGATTTAGTATAAGGAGGCAC
>JAZUJF010000121.1:0-14959 GCA_045642585.1 Candidatus Limivicinus sp. | reverse complement strand
GGCGGAAGACTGGATGCCTGGACCGATTATTTCAGCTATCAGCGCTGGATCGACGCTTTTCGTGCCTGCGGTCTTGACGGTGACTTCTACGCCTGCCGTGAGCGCAGTGTGGACGAGGTACTGCCGTGGGATGTTATAGATGTGGGCGTGCGAAAGGCCCATCTTGTGTCCGAGCGGGAGAAGTGCTATTCCTCCACTCTGTCACCCGACTGCCGCCATCAGTGCGCCGGCTGCGGTGCGCTGAGACTGATGAAGGGAGGAAAGTGCGATGGATAAGCTGAGACTGCGCTTCAAAAAGACCGGCCGGGCCGTGTATATCTCCCATCTGGATCTGATGCACACCATGCAGCGCGGCTTCTCCAGAGCGGGCTATGAGCTCAAATACTCCGAGGGCTTCAATCCTCATCCCCAGATCTCCATCGCTCTGCCTCTGCCCGTGGGCGCGGAGAGCGTGTGCGAGGTGATGGATTTCCGCCTCACCGACAGCTGCGATATAAAACAGCTTCCCCGGAGGCTCACCGCCGTCATGCCCGAGGGAATAGAGTGCATCGAATGTTATGAGCCGGTGCGAAAATCTGCCGAGCTCAGATACCTGCGTATCGAGGGCGTGTTCGAGTACGACGGGGGTGACACCGGGGCGATCGCGGAGAGCCTGCGGGAGTTCTTCAACCGGGATACCATCGTCATCACAAAGAAGACAAAGCGGGGCATGGGCGACCACGACATCAGACCCGCCATAAGGACCGCGGAATTTATCCCCGGCGAGGGAAAGGTGGATATAAGGGCCGTTATCTCCGCTCAGGAGCCCACACTGAACCCCGAGCTTCTGGCCGAGTCCCTGCGCCAGTTAAAGCCGGAGCTGGCTCCGGATTTCTCAAGGTTCATCAGACTTGAGACATATGACGAAAATATGGAGATCTTCCGGTAATATTCCAAAAAACACTTGCAATCACGGGCAGTTTGTGTTATTCTACCATAGCCTGTGCGAGTATGCACCGGGCGTATAGAAAGGCGGTCCGCTGCCGTGCCTTGAGCCTCCGGTAAGAACGTCTATATGAAAGAGGATCGTATAATGGATCTGGTAAAAATTCTCTCCGAGCGCTACATGAAGCCTGAACTGCCTGAGATGAATGTGGGCGATACCGTCCGCATCCTCGTCCGCGTAAAGGAAGGCAACCGTGAGCGTAATCAGGCCTTCGAGGGCACCATCATTGCCAAGAAGCACGGCGGCAACAATGAGACCATCACCGTTCGCCGCATCTCCTACGGCGTAGGCTGCGAGAAGGTATTCCCCGTTCACTCTCCCTCCATCGTCTCCGTCGAGACCGTCCGCAAGGGCAAGGTCCGCAGAGCAAAGCTGTACTACCTGCGTGATCGCGTGGGCAAGAAGGCAAAGGTCAAGGAGCGCCTGTAATTTCGGGAAAAACGATAAAGACATCATCCGCCGGGATGGTGTCTTTTTCTTTACAACAGGGGATAATACTGGTAAAATAGCCGTGTATGTGGTTAATGATCAGTATCAGGAGCTTCTATGAAGAAAGTTTATATAATATCTCTCCATCTGGCCTTCGGCGGCATTGAGAAGGCTATCTGCCAGATGGCGAATATGTTCTGCGAGAGGTACGACACGGAGATAATCTGCGTGTACGATATGCCCGGCGGCCCGGCGTTTCCTTTGGACAAGCGGGTGAAGGTGCGCTATCTGCTGAAGGATATCCCCAACAGAGAGCAGTGGAAGGCCGCCCTGCGGGACAGAAACCCCGGGGAATTCATAAGAGAGAGCGCCAGAGCCGCCCGCATCCTTGCGGAGAAGAAGCAGGCTGTCATAAATGCCGTAAAGGGCATCAGCGACGGCGTTATCATCACCACCCGCCATGAGGACAATCTGGTGCTGAGCAGGTACGGCGCGCCGGGTGTGCTGAAGATCGCCCAGCTCCACCATGACCACCGCTTTGACAGGAGCATCGTCCACGGCTTCAGGACGGGCTACGGCAATATAGACATTCTCTGTATGCTGACTCCCTCCCTCCGGGATGAGACGGTGGAGATGATGGACGGACGCAACAGCCACACGAGGGTGGAGTTCGTACCGAACTTCCTTGAGCATTATCCCGCCGCACCCTTTGACCGGAAGCGGGAAAAGACCGTGGTGGCCGCGGGCAGACTCAATTCCGTGAAGCGCTTTGACCTCCTCATTGAGGACTTCATGGCCGTTTCCCATGAGCTTCCCGGCTGGACACTTCGCATTCTGGGCGAGGGAGAGGAGCGGGCACACCTTGAGAATGTGATACGGGAGAACAACGGCGAGGGGAGAGTCATCCTCACCGGCATGAAGGATCCTGCCGGCGTAGAGGAAGAGATGCTCCGGGCATCCGTATACGCCATGAGCTCCGAGACCGAGGGCTTCCCCTTCGTACTGCTGGAGTGCGAGAGCTGCGGCCTGCCCATGGTGGCCTACGATGTGCGCGTGGGCCCCGGCTTCGTAATAAAGACCGGCGAGAACGGTATCCTTGTGCCCGAGGGCGACAGGCAGGGTTACAGAGACGCCCTTAAAAAGCTTGCCCGGGACAGTGAGCTGAGGGAGTATATGGGAAGAAACGCTGTCCGTCACGCCTCTGAGTTTTCCCGGGACAAGGTCGCGCAGATATGGTATTCACTGATCGGAGACTGATATGACTAAACTAAAAAAGCTGTGGAAAGAATACTGGCTGATGGGGCTCATTATCCTCCAGCCTGTGCTGGATATAATGGCTTTCTGGATGCGGGACAGCGTCAACACTCCTGCGGGATATATACGCCTTGCCATCCTTGTGATAATGCCTCTGTATCTGCTGATAACTCTCAGGGAGAAGAAGCCGTTCTTCATTTTCCTTGTGGCGGTGGGTACCTACTGTGCCCTCCATGTGTTCAACTGCTTCCGGGTGGGCTACATGGACATCCGCTTCGATATCACCTATCTCACCAAGATCATCCAGATGCCGGTCATGGCCGTGTGCTTCATGTACTTCATAAAGGACGAGAAGACTAAGGAAAAGGTCATCCGGGGTATACTTATCGCCGCCGGCATCACCATTGCCTCCATCATTATCGGCGTCATTACCGGTACTGCCAAGGACACCTACGGCAAGGGCTTCGGCATAAGCGGATGGGTCATAGAGGATAACCGCTGCGCAAACTCCGTCATCCTCGTCACCTTCGCGGTGTTTATGATATTCGCCGCCTGCCGCAGCGAGAACAGGTGGGTCAATTATCTCCTGCCGGCCGTGGCGGTGCTGGTGCTCATAGTTAACGGCACCAAGGCCTGCTACTACTCCGTTTTTGCCCTGACGGTGGGCTTTGCGGTGATGCTCGTTATCGAGAAATTTGCCCGCAATACGAAGCTGAAGAAGCGGATGGTGGCATGGCTTCTCATTATCGCCGTGGCCTCGGCCATAGCCTACCCCATCACGCCCCGCTATCGTATCGACGCCGATCAGGCCAAGGGCAGAGTGAAGGTGCAGAATAAGATAGAGGAGATATTGACCTCTCTGGGATACGACCTGTCCTCCATGACCATGGAGGAAAAGCGGGCAAACCCCGTCATCGTCACTGTTTTCGGCGACTATTACTACGATGTTATCTGGCACATAATCCCCGATATGTTCGCCAGATTTGACTATGACGCTATCCTCACAAAGTACAGATTCTCTACCGACGCCGAGACGATCACCGATGTGCGCCTCATGAAAAAGAACTACGCGTCGCTTGTATCCGACACAAAGGACGCGCTCACCCGGGCGGTGGGGTATGAGCCCACGGATGTCATGTTCAACAGCGGCATCGATGTGGAGAACGACTGGCCCGCCATCTATTTCTACTTCGGCTGGCTGGGTCTGGGGCTGTACGCGCTCTTTGTGCTGTACATTCTGTGGCTGGTGCTGCGGCGCTGTATGAAGGATCTGCGCTCGGCCCTGACGCTGGAAAATTTCGCGCTTTTGGTGTGCTTTGTGCTCCATATCGGCCTTGCCCAGTTCTCGGGCTCTGTGCTGAGACGACCGAATGTGTCAATATATACGGCTCTGTGCGCGGCGCTGCTGTACTACAAGACAGTGGTTGTGCCGGTGGAAGGACATGAGGAATGAAGCTTAGTGTGATCGTCCCTGTATACAATGTGGAGAAGTACCTGCGGCAGTGCGTGGATTCCATTCTCGGTCAGACTCTCCGGGAGCTTGAGCTCATTCTGGTGGATGACGGCGCCTCCGACGGCTCCGGGGCCATCTGCGACGAATATGCCGGGGCTGATCCGGAGCGGGTGAAGGTACTGCACATAGATAACGGCGGTCAGGGCAGAGCGAGAAATTTTGCTCTGGACATAATGCAGGGGGACTATGTGGGCTTTATCGACTCCGATGACTGGATAGACCCCGGGATGTACGAAAAGCTTGTGGATAAGGCCACGGAGACCGGCGCGGATGCGGTGTTCTGCGACTTCATGGCAAAGTACGCCGACGGTCGGGAGGAATATCTCAGGGCCTGCTGTCAGGAGCATCGGCTGTCCTCTGCGGGCTCCTGCTGTAATAAGATCTTCCGGCGGGGGCTCATAGGCGATGTGCGCTTTCCCTCGGGTCTGTGGTATGAGGATTTCTATTTCTCCGCCAGAATGCTTATGAAGTCAAAGCACAGCGAGTATATAAGGGAGCCTCTGTACCTCTACCGCATAGGCCAGCCCTCCACCATGCACAATAATAACGCCGGGAAAAATCTGGATATGCTCACCGTCCTCAATATGCTTGAGGGGCATATGGAGCGGGAGGATTTCGAGTTTTTCGTTGTAAACCATGTGATACTTGACTCCATCAGCCGGGTGGCAAAGCAGAGCTCCCCTGACCGGGAGGAGGTGATCAGGGCACTTCGGGACTATGCCCACCGGAAGATACCCGATCTGAATAAATGCGCCGCCTTCCGGAATGAGAGCCTCGCCCGCCGGACGATAATGACCCTGAACTATACCGGTATGGAAAAGCTGGGTCAGACTGTGCTGAATATCAAGGCGAGATTATAGGAAACAGCATAAACTGGTTTTTTCCGTTTCATACTATTCTCTGGCTAAGAGCTTTTATTATCAGAATCAGATATTTGGTTTATCATACGCCAGCCAAACCTTGCTCTACGGACGATATTAATGCGCCTGTGGGCGCGGGACCTCATCCGTCACGGGCGGACGCTGTAATATTGTGCTGATCGTACATTTTCGTCCGCCGCCCGTGCCACCTTCTCCAAAGAAGAAGGTTTTACATTGTGCAAATCTATTTTGTATTCATCCAAGATTGTGCATATACCGTAGAAATGTGTAATCTCATGTCAGGTTTGCTGATGCTCGGTAAAAGTAAACTCTGTTTTTACTAACAGGATATGAACGAAAAACCGTACCATAAGGTGTTTTTTTCAGGTGTTGTGCCTTTTTGTAATTCCTTTGCGAAATACTATGTATGTTTGGAATAGCATATCTTGCCCGGCAAGGCGTTATCTTCACTTGTAAAAATCACACACCAGCCAGACCTTCTTCTTTGGAGAAGGTGGCACGGGCGGCGACAGAAATAGTTCGATTATACATATCTTCCATCGTCCGCCCGTGACGGATGAGGTCTCCCGTTAAAAATGCCGGACATTGTGCAATGTTAAAATTGAAAGCTTGCCTTCAACGATGCAATATGCCTTCCCCTTCCGGAGAAGGGGAAGGGTAGCGAAGCGGCCGAGCGGTAGTGAATGGACTGCCGGGGGCAGTCCAGAGCCGCGAGGTGACCGAGCCGCAGCGAGACCCGCTTGCGGTGGATGAGGTTTTCCCCAGAATAGACATCGGATATTGCAGTATGTTCAAAATGTTCCTGCGGGCAGTAGTGATTTGTAGTGGCGCACATTGCTGTGCATGGGTGTTTATTCAAAAGTCAAAAACAGAGGATACGTTGTATGACGCATCCTCTGTTATTTTTTCGCGCACGGCTGTTTGCTGTTTATTTTTTCTCACCTTTGAACACAAAGAGCTTGGAGAACACATAGTTCCCGATGATGACAAGCACCGCGGAAATGACGGTGGCCACATAGATGTTTATGCCGAGGATGTTGCCCAGAAGCTGCATCACCAGAATGTCCAGCAACAGCGTGGACACACGGGACAGCACGAACTTCACGCACTCCGGGAGGATTCTGGGGTCCCTGCTCTGGAACACCCATGCCCGGTTGGTGGGGTAGGCAAAGGCCACACCGGCAGTCCAGTTGACCGCCGAGAGGATGAAGTTCTGCATACTGGTCGGGTGAGCCGTTCCGGCGTAGAAGATGAAGTTGAAGGCGAATTTTGCCGCCCATGATACGACGGTGGTCATCACACCCACGATAAGGTAGATAACGATCTCGATCTTGTCTATCCAGAATTGGAAGAAAGCCTCAAGCTTGCCGCCTTTTTTGCAGTGATCCCGGAAAAACTCAAGAACGGTCAGAACGAGCTTTCTCATTTATCCTCCCTCCCGCACATCTGAGATACGATGTATCTGGGTCTGCCCTTGATCTCATCATAGATCTTGGCAATGTAATATCCGATGATGCCCAGACTTATCATTATCGTGCCGCTGGAGAAGCACACCAGAAGAATGACCGTGGTGAAGCCGCCCAGAGCCGCGCCGGAGAGCTTCTGCACCAGGGAGATTATTGCGAATACAAGCGTGACGGCCAGCAGGATGATGCCGAGGACCGTGACGATCTGCAGAGGGGCGGAGGAAAAGGATGAAATATTGGTGATGGCGTACTTTATAAGGGATTTGGTGGACCATTTGCTCTCACCCTCGGTGCGCTCCTGAACGCAGTAGCGGACCTCCGTCTTTTTATAGCCAACCCAGTAGCTCAGAGCCCGGAAGAACACATTCCGCTCGGGCAGTGAATTCAGGGTATCCACTACCTTCCGGTCAAGAAGCTTGAAGTCGGAGGCGGAGGACATATCCATGCCGGTGGCCTTGCTGATAAGCCCGTAGAAGGTGTTGGCGCAGAACTTGTGGAGACCGGTCTCCTCGCCTCTGTCGTCCTTGATGCCCTCGACTACCTCATAGCCCTGCTCCCACAGCCGGTACATATCCACTATCTTCTCCGGGGGATGCTGGAGGTCGCAGTCGATGACGACGCAGCAGTCGCCCGCTGCCTTCTCAAGACCCGCGAACATGGCGCTCTCCTTGCCGAAATTCCGGGAGAAATGGACGCCCACCACATGGGGATTGACCTTTGAGGCGGCCTGGATCTCCTCCCATGTCTTATCTCTGGAGCCGTCGTCAATGAACAGCAGCTCATGGTCGATACCGGCCTCGTCCAGTATCGCGCTGACTCTGCCGGATGCCACGGAGATCATTTTTTCCTCATTATAGGAGGGGAGAATAACAGATAACATAGCTTTACCTCGTGAATCTGTAGGTTTCGGAGAGCTGATTTTTGTACAGCAGCTCGCAGTTTGTAAATTCGGTGTTTTCGGTGACGCTGGCTATTATCTCATCGGGGTCGTAGCCGCTGGACCAGAACCTGCTCACATCCACAAACGCAACGAAGCTGTCCTCATCACCCACATAGGGGAGGAGAGACTCATACTCCTCCTTGTTTGTGACATATACATCCTCAAAGGCACTGAGCTGTATAAGATCCTGAGTCATGGGCTCGAAATGCTCGTCCGTGAAGTACACGCAGGGCTCGCCGTCATGCTCGGCTATGATCTCGTCGTACCGGGCGTACTCCGGGTACAGGTACTGAGGCGGAACGGATCTTGCCCCCCAGAGCGAGACGGCCGCGATAAGCAGCAGAAGGACAGTCCTGAGATTGCCCTCGCCGTATTCAAACAGGGAAATATCAATGAGATACAGCACAAAGCCCACGAAAAGCACGAAGATGGGGGCAATATTGTACACATATCTCTGCTCATCCACCGGGGAGATGATGGCCACGACCACAAGGGTGATGAAGGCGGGGATGATAAGCACAAGACTTCTCAGATCGATACGGCCCAGCCTTGCCTGCAGCCGCAGTCTGCGATTGAGAATAACAAGGACGATGACGCACAGGATGCCCACTATAATGGCGGCCTTCAGACCGTGGCGCACCTCGGAGAAAAAGAAGCTGAGCCGGTAGGCGTACTGGCTCGTATTGCCCAGATTTTCCACCGCGTTTGTGCCGGAGACAAGCTTATCGGAAAACAGGTGGTCAAGGCAGGCGGGAAACACCGCCACAAACAGTCCGACGCCGATAAACGCGCTGGGCACGAACCATTTGAGATCGCTGTACCGCTTTTTCGCAATGAGCCAGAACACGAAGGCGGCACAGAGGAAGAAGGCGTAGAACACGAAATAATACTGAGTCATCAGACCCAGAAACAGGCATACACCGGTGAGGACGCAGCCGCGCTTTGAGAAGCCGTCCATAAGGGACGCGATAAGATATGCCAGCCACACCGTCCAAAGCATCAGAAGCACATACATCCTGATCATCAGCATGGTGCTCTCACCCAGAAGGCTCAGACCGTAGAGCACAACTACCGCCGCGCCTATCTCCCGCACATGAAAGAGCTTCACAGAGAGCCTGTACAGCAGCACAAGCGCCGCCGCGTATATGACCAGATCCAGAATGAGCCCTGTCCACTTGGTAAAGCCGGAATTGAACAGGGTGGATGTGACATTGAACAGCCAGTAGTAAAGCGGCGGGTGGACATCGTTTACCTGATTGTAGTACACCGAGCCGAAGTCAAAGCCCTCGTCGCCGTTTACGGTCACATAGTCCAGAAAGTCGCTCCGGGTGAATATCTTGCCCTGTATACTGCCGCCCTTCATGTCCCTGAGAAACGGGGCGTAGCTGCTGTTTGAAAGGCCGTAGGTGTATATCTCGTCGATGAACATACCGGATTTCCTGCCGGAAAACAGCAGACACACGGAGATGACGATGACGAACACCAGCACAACGGCCCAGTATTTTCTGATCGCTTTCTTCATGGAAGCCTCCGAAAGAAGAATACCTATACACTATAACTAATTGATTATAGAACGAAATACCCGATTTTGCAATAATCAAAGAAGCGATTTCACGGCAATTGGACGAGTAAACGAATCTACCGGTTCGCCATGGATGGCAAGCCGGAGAATGCTGTTTTTCAGCTCCTGCGGGGTCACTTCGCATCACCCTTTTTGGCGGTTTTCTCTATGGCTTTGATGCTTTCCAGATATGCTTTCTCCACGGGGGAAAGGGTCTGCACCTGATACTTCCGATACTCCGCCGTCGCTTTTTCAACGGCCTGCTTATGGCTGATCTTTCCCGCATCCGTGAGCAGCTTTTCGCCTGTCGAGGAGAGAATGCGGTCAAGATGCTCCACATAGTCGCTCATGTACATCGGGTTATGGCGCATGGCCTGTACCTCGGCGAAGTCAAAATATCCGGAAACAAGGTTGTTGAGAATTTTTAGTTCGTCCTCCGAGAGATAGTTCTTGGCGACCGTGACATCCTTCAGCGTAGGAAGCTCGCCGGAAAATGTTGTCAGACCCATGAAGGGCTTGTCCGCATCGGCACGCTCATAGATCAGCTCCGCGGCAGTATGGCCGTGGGTGGCAAAATGCAGCTTGTTCTGCACCATCTTGAAGAAGGTGACAGACTCCGCACTGTCGGGATCATAGTCCGCACTCGTGGCATACAGATCAAGCACTTGACGGTACATTACTTTTTCGGAAGAACGGATATCGCGGATGCGGTCTAACAGCTCGTGCCAGTAGTTACCGCCGCCGAGATTTTTCAGGCGCTCATCATCCATCGTGAAGCCCTTGATCATATACTCTTTTAAGCGTTCGGTCGCCCACCGGCGGAACTGCGTTCCGCGCAGAGACTTAACACGGTATCCCACTGAAATGATCACATCAAGGCTGTAATACTTCACCGGTCTGTCTGAATTCACAATGTGCAAAAATTGCACATTGCTTTCTTCTTGCAGTTCGCCCTCTTTGAACACATTTCCGATATGCTTTGTAATGACCGACCGTTCCCTTTGAAACAGCTCCGCCATTTGCTCCTGTGTCAGCCAGACAGTTTCATTCTCAAAATGCACATCAATTTTTGTGTTACCGTCTTCGGACTGATAAATTACAACTTCGCCCTGTGAAGGCTGCATTATTTCCTCGCTCATAGCTGTGTCCCTCCGAGCTTCTCCGTGATCTCCGCCAGTACGCGGTCGATCTCCGCGTTCAGACTGACCCGTTCCTCCTGATAGCGGCGGATCAGATCCATCGGGTCGAGGATATCTTCTTCGGTCATCTGCTTTTTCGACAGAATCACAGCCCACACAACCTTTCGATAAAAACTTATACACAATAATTGTAGCATCAAAAGGCTGAAAACACAATGATCGATGCTAATCAATTTGTAACAGTGAAAAGTGAAACGCTTTTTGCCGGGAAGCCATGAAGTGCAGGGAAAGAAAACAGGGGAAGCGTCCGGCCTCCCCTGTATGCTTACTGCTCTGTTTTTTCGTCTGTTCCCGCGCCCTCGGACTCGGTGGCGTTTACGATGTCCTCAAAATTGGTGATCTCCACATCCAGATCGTTTGCGGAGGCGTCCACATCCGCCTTCATGAGCTCGATCTCCTCCTGCTTTGCCCTGATGCCCGCGCTGAGAGCTTCGAGCTGCTGGAACAGGGGCGCATAGAAGCCGTCGGCCTTGCCCCGGTTCTCCTCAAAGTACAGTCTGCCGATCTCGGCAAAGACTCTGTCCATCTCCTTGGTGTCGGCGTTGATGTCAAAGGCTGTCTTTGCCATGCGGCCGTATGCCTTCGTGCGGCTGAGACCCTTGGAGTAGACCTCCCTGACGCGCTCTGTCTCGGGCATGGACTCGACCGCGCCCTTCACGGCGATCATGTATTCGTTCAGCTTCCCGGTGATGATTTCCTTATAATCTGCCATTTGATCATTCCTCCGTTTCGGTTTTTTCCGTATTATTATCTTCCGCGGGAGCATCTGCCGCCTCCGCGGCTTCCCGGGCGGCCACCTGATTGACAAACAGATCTGCCGGGTCATGCTGCCGCCTGCTCTGAATGATAAGATATATGCCGGACACCAGCACCAGCGCAAGGCTCAGCGCCTGAGACACACGGATGCCCGTGCTGCCGATGTACAGGGAGTCGGTGCGCAGTCCCTCTATCCATGCTCTGCCGATACCGTAGAGCAGGAAGTACAGGGCGGTCACATGGCCGTCATACTTCCTCTTGCCTTTTTTGACAAATACGACGAGGAAAATGAACACGCACAGGTTCCAGAAGCTCTCGTACAGGAAGGTGGGATGGACATAGATCGTGGTGCCGCCCCGGGTCAGCCCCATGCGGCAGAATACATCCGTCTCGGCACCGAAGGCCTCGCGGTTCATAAAGTTGCCCCAGCGGCCGAGTATCTGGCCTATGAGCAGACCGAAGATAATGAGATCAAGAAACGCCCCTACGGGAATTTTTTTGTGGCGGCACAGGAAGAAGATCACGAGCACCCCCGCGATAACGCCGCCGTAGATGGCGAGGCCGCCGTTCCAGATGGCGAAGATCTCGGCGGGATCTCGTATGTAATCCTCCAGCTTGAACAGCACGAAATACAGCCTTGCCCCGATGACCGACAGGGGGATGAGCCAGAGCATACAGTCGTAAACATCGTCCTCTTTTATGCCGAAGTCTCTGGCCTTCTTTGAGCAGTACAGTATGCCCAGCAGAAAGCCCAGACCTATAAACACGCCGTAGAAATAGATATTTCTCCCGAACAGGGTGAAAAACGAGGGGGGATTAATGGAGAAGTCACCCAGAAACGGGAAGCTGATGGCGGCGTCCCGCTGCATGGTGTCGATTATCTGAGTTGTCATGGTTTCAGTCCTTCTTAGGTTCGATTATGGATATGGCAAGCCGCTCACGGGTAAGATTTTCCGTCAGGAAGCGGCTGCAGTCATCAATAGTGACCTCCTCAAGAGCCTCAAAGGCATCGAAGAAGCGTATGCCGTCGAAATCCGACATAACGGTGGAGGTACACACATTGTCAAAGTCCTCAAGACCCCGGAGCCGTGAGCCTATGGAGGCGCGCCTGGCTCTGTCAAAAGCCGCCGGGGACAGACCGTTCCTGCCCACAGCCTCGACCTCCTTCAGCAGCTCCTCCAGAACTCTGTCCGGCTCCTGACTCTCCCCGCCCACAAGCACCGTGGCGGTGCCGGCGGTGAAGTCCGTCTCATAGTCAAAGTCCTGATTGAGTATGCCCTCCGCGTAGAGCCGCGTATAGAAGGGGGAGGACTGACCCACCAGCACCTTCATGGCAAGCTCGCTGATGAGCTGCTGGAGCATCAGGGCCCGGCCGTCCTTCTCCGATCTGAGCCTTGCGCCGATGTAGAACTGAGGCGCGGAGACCTCCATCTGCTCGCATCTGCGGTGCTCTGCGGGAACGAGCCGTCCGTCATCGTCAAATAATACCTTCGGCACAGCCGCCTTTTCCCCGGGCAGCACCTCAAGGGCAATGTCAACCACCCTCTGAGGGTCAATGTCGCCCTCCACGCAAAGGGCCATGTTGGAGGGAGAATAGAACGCCTTGTGGCAGTCATACAGGGTCTGGGCGGTAATATGGGAAATACTCTCCACCGTGCCCGCCACACGCTCTGCCACCGGGTGAGAGGGGTAGAGAAGCTTCATCAGGTTATAATACAGGCTGATGATCGGGTTATCCTCGCCCATGAGTATCTCCTGAGAGATGATGCCCTGCTCCTTATCGACGGTCTCCTCCGTGAAATACGGAGTGGAGACAAAATGGAGCAGCATCCGGAGATTATCGTAAAAGCTGTCGGTGCTCTGGAAGTAATAGCAGGTCACGCCGCTGGAGGTGAAGGCATTGGGCTGAGCGCCGTTGGAGGAGAGAATGTTCAGGGCGTTGTCGCCGTTGGGAAGGTCGAACATCTTGTGCTCCAGAAAATGGGCGACGCCTGCGGGGGTGTTTTTCTCCTGACCGTCCAGAACGAAGCGCCGGTGTACCCCGCCGTAATTTGTGCCGAATACCGCGTAGCTTGTTATGAAGCCGGGCTTCGGGATGATGTACACTCTAAGACCGTTGGGCAGAGTCTCGCTGTATACGGTCTCGCCGATTCCGGGATAATTATTCTTCTGCATCTTCTTCCTCTTCGCCTGTACCTTTCAAGAAATAGATCAGGTCACACTCGACGCTGTTGGCGATGGCCACAACATCCTCCTTTGTCACCTGCGATGCGGCATCTGCCAGCTCATCGGGCGTCCAGTCCAGCCCGCACAGGGACTGAGACAGGAAAAAGGACTCCAGCTCACCCTGACTGTCGCTTATGCCTCTGAGATCGGAGGAGACGGTCTTCCGGGCGGAATTGAGCTCCTCCTCTGTGATCTCGCCCTGCTTCACAAGCTCCAGCTGACGGAATATCTCGTCTCTGGCCTGCTCGTATTTGTCGCAGTCGATGCCGGACTGCACCAGCATAAGACCCTTGTGACGGAGTACGGCGGAGCTTGCGTAATAGCAAAGGCTCAGCTTTTCCCGCACATTCATAAAGAGCTTGGAGGTGGTGCCGCTGCCGTAAATGCAGGAGAACACATTCAGCGCCGCAAGATCCGGCTCCTCCATGCACTCACCCATACGGAAGCCGATGACAAGCTTCCCCTGACTGACCTCCATCTCCTCCTCGACATAGCGCACCTGATCCTCCACCGCGTTCATGCGCAGATCGGTGCCGATGTCATAGTCTATCTCGGCTCTGGGCAGAGCGGCGAAAGCCTCCCGCATGGCGGAGATAACGCTCATCTCGTCCGCTTTTCCGCAGTAGAACAGCTCCACAGGGCAGGTCTGGAGAAGTGTCTTATAGTGGCGGGTCAGCTTCTTGTAGTTTACGGACTCCATATCCTCCTCGCTGCCGTAGCGGAAAACGGCGTAGTCCTCATAACAGCACATCTCCTCGATACAGCGGGAGACGGCATAGCCCCGCTTGTCGTTGATGCGGGAGCGGATTATGTCGCAGAGCTTCTCCTTCTCCGAGTCCACATAGGCGGGCAGAAGAAGTCCGCCCCGGGTGACGGGATTAAGGAGCATCTGTCCCATGAGGGCCGTGGCTTCGCTGAGTATGGGCTCATTGCCCGGGAGATATTCCCCCTCGGGGAAGCTGCCCGCAAAGCCTATGCAGTGTATTTCGCCCACCTTGCGCACGACAGGCTCAATGGAAGTGCCGTAGAGCTCCTCCATCCGGCCTGTAAGCTGCTCAAGGTCAGGGTAACGGGCGGTGCCCCGGCGCAGCACGAAGGGCACAAGGGCGTTGAGTGAGGCCGTGTCCCTTTTCAGCTGGGTCAGCAGCGAGACGGACATAAAGGCGGTCTTGAATTTGTCAGACTGCAGGTGGCTGAGAAATACACCGGGCATGATCTCCGAGCGGGCTAATTCCATAAGGACACCTCCGTTGTTTGTGGCAGAACCGCATAATACCCCTGCGGCACGGGCAGATAAAATGTACCCTGATTTACTGCATAAGCCTTCCCCTTCTGCGGAAGGGGAAGGGCGGCGATACTTTCATTTACGGTGTCTGCACATACTATGATGAATACATAAAAAGATTTGCACAATGTAAAACCTTCTTCTTTGGAGAAGACTCCCTCCGGCGGAGGGAGATGTCACGAAGTGACAGAGGGAGGGGCGTTCAGGTGGCGCGGGCGGCGGGCGAAAAAGTACGACTACACAGATATTACATCGTCCGCCCGTGACGGATGAGGTCCTGCGCCCGCAGGCGCATTTTGAACATTGTACAATGTCCGATGTTTTTTCAGGGGAAACCTCATCCACCGCAAGCGGTCCCCCTTCCCCTTCTGCGGAAGGGGAAGGCATAACACTCTTTTGAAGCAGGGGAAGGCATAACAAGTCGGATCGTAGCCATGTCGTTCTGTGGGCCAAGGGGGTGGGTC
>JAZUJF010000120.1:0-4394 GCA_045642585.1 Candidatus Limivicinus sp. | reverse complement strand
TGGAGGGCTATTGGTGTGATGTGGGTGACCCGGTATCATACTACCGCTGCTGTCTTGACGCTCTCACAGGCAGATACAGACTCAGCCTGCCGGAAGCCTTTATGAGTAAACGACAGCCTGAGGCGGAAAACCACAGAGCGGAGGATAAGGTCTTTGTTGACTGCCGATGCCGTGACAGGGCAGATGTGATGGACGCCCTGTCGGAGCTGATGATGGATATGGGAGCCACATTTGATGACGGACTGAGGCTGGACTGCCCACGGTTTGCCATGCACATTTCTCCTCTGAGCTTCCGACAGGCTGTGCGTATATCCGCGCAGTCACAGGACGCGGAATTTGCCAGAGAAATGTGCATAGCCGCAAAGAATATCATTGAAGCTCTGGAGGACGGTTGACGGTAAAAAAATATGGTATTCCATGCAGAAATGTGGTATTATACAGTAAATTACTCTTTGTGCCGACAGGAAGCGGCGGAAGGGAGATCACAATGGATATCGAAAAAACCGTAAAAAATCTTGAGATGAGAGGCTTTGCCGTAAAACGCTTTGCCACCGGAGCGGGCGCCGCGGAATATCTGGCAAATGAGCTCAGGGGAAAGACAGTCGGAATAGGCGGCAGCAGGACTGTGGAGGAGATCGGTCTGTATGATATGCTGGATGAAAAGAATGTGTACTGGCACTGGAAGAACAAGGCTCCCGATACCCGCAGGAATGCCATGACTGCCCAGTGCTATGTGTCCGGAGCAAATGCCATCAGCGAGGACGGAGAAATATTCAATATTGACGGCACGGGAAACAGAGTGGCCGGCACGCTCTACGGCCATGAGAAGGTCTATATCGTCTCATCCGTCAGCAAGATCTGCAGGGATTTCGACTCCGCGCTTTTTCGTGCCCGCAATACGGCCGCGGTTCGCAACTGTGCCCGCTTCGGTCTGAAGACTCCCTGCCAGACGGACGGGAAATGCCATGACTGCCGCTCCCCACAGCGCATCTGTCACGCGCTTGTGGTGCTCTGGGGGCCTATGGGCGGCATGGACACAGAGCTTGTCCTGATAGATGAGCAGTTCGGTATGTGATACTGTTTTTCTCATTAAAGAGCCCTCACCGGAATAACCATAAACAAACGGCTATGCCCTCTTTTAACCTTGGACTATGAACAAAAACAGTGTTTATTCAAAGCACCTAAACAGTTATCTGAATACATATGTTTTTTGGACTGCATTTGGTAATGCAGTCCAAAAAATTGTTATTCCGTTGACAGAGGTGACAATATAAGTTAAAATACAACAGCTAAAGAATATGTGTATCGGCTGCATCGCATTATACTCATATTTTTCCCATCCAATGTGGGAATAATCATCTTATCATTTTTTGCGGTAACCCCGCACGGAGGATCAATATGTACAAAGTAGTTACCAAGCGTTTTCTCAACGACGCAAAGACCATTTGCCTCTTTGAGATCGAGGCTCCGCTCATCGCAAAGCACGCACAGGCCGGTCAGTTTGTCATCTTCCGCCTTGACGAGCAGGGCGAGCGAGTGCCCGTTTCCGTAGCAGGCTACGACCGTGAGAAGGGTACTGTCACCGTTATGGTGCAGGCTGCCGGCCGTACTACCAGAATGCTTCACACCGTCGAGCAGGGCGACTATATTACCGATATCGTCGGACCTCTGGGCCGTGCCACCGAGATGGACGGACTGAAAAAGGTCTGTGTTGTGGGCGGCGGCGTAGGCTGCGCCATCGCATACCCCATCGCAAAGGAGATGCACGCAAAGGGCATAGATGTCACCTTTATCGCCGGCTTCCGTTCCGCAGATATAGTTATTCTGAAGGAAGAGCTGAAGGCCGCCTCCGACAAGCTTATCATTTGCACCGATGACGGCTCCTACGGCGAGAAGGGCTTTACCACCCAGTATCTGAAGCAGGAGATCGAGGCAAATATCGCAAACAATGTTTCCCAGTTTGACCGCGTTATCGCCATCGGCCCCGACATCATGATGAAGTTCCTGGCCGACACCACCCGCCCCTACGGTATAAAGACCATCATCTCCCTGGACCCCATAATGGTGGACGGGACAGGTATGTGCGGCGGCTGCCGTGTCATCGTGGGCGGCGAGACCAAGTTTGCCTGTGTTGACGGCCCTGACTTTGACGCACATCAGGTCGATTTTGATTCTCTTCTCAAGCGTGCCGCTTTCTACAAGGAAGAGCAGGACGAGCAAGCAAAGCATATCTGCAATATGACCGGAGGTAAGAGAAATGGCTAATATGAGTCTTACAAAGAATCCCATGCCCGAGCAGGACCCCATCGTCCGCTCCGGCAATTTTGACGAGGTCGCTCTGGGCTATACACCCGAGATGGCAATTGACGAGGCAAAGCGCTGCCTTAACTGCAAGAACCCGGCCTGCCGTACCGGCTGCCCTGTGTCCGTGCGTATCCCCGAGTTCATCGCCAAGGTCGCCGAGGGTGATTTTGACGCAGCGTATGAGATCATCACCTCCACCAACTCCCTGCCCGCTGTCTGCGGCCGTGTGTGTCCCCAGGAGAAGCAGTGCGAGTCCAAGTGCGTCCGCGGCATCAAGGGCGAGAGCGTGGGTATAGGCCGTCTGGAGCGGTTTGTTGCGGACTACCATATGAACAACGGCAAAAAGGCTCCGGTCGTTGTTCCGGAATCAAACGGCCACAGGATCGCTGTGGTGGGCTCCGGCCCTGCGGGTCTGACCTGCGCGGGCGACCTGCGCAAGATGGGCTACGATGTGACTGTATTTGAGGCATTCCACAAGTCCGGCGGAGTTCTTGTCTACGGTATCCCTCAGTTCCGTCTCCCCAAGGAGATCGTGGCTGCCGAGATCGAGAACCTGAAGGAAATGGGCGTCAAGATCGTCAACAATGCCATCGTGGGCAAGTCCGAGACTGTGGACGAGCTGTTTGAGGACGGCTTTGAGGCCGTGTTCATCGGCTCCGGAGCAGGTCTGCCTCAGTTCCTGCATATCCCCGGCGAGAATCTTCTGGGTGTTTACTCCGCAAATGAGCTCCTTACCCGTGTAAACCTGATGAAGGCTTACCGCGATGATTACGATACGCCCATTAAGCACTTCCACAATGTGGCAGTTGTGGGCGCAGGCAATGTTGCCATGGACGCCGCCCGCGTGTCCAAGAGACTGGGCGCCGAGCATGTGTACATCTGCTACCGCCGCGGCCGTGACGAGCTGCCTGCCCGTCTGGAAGAGGTGGAGCACGCCGGGGCCGAGGGCATCGAGTTCCGCCTTCTCAACAATCCTACAAGGATCGTTGCGGGCGAGGATGGCCATGTCACCGGTATCGAGCTGCAGAAGCAGGAGCTGGGCGAGCCCGATGCACGCGGCCGCCGCTCTCCCGTGGCTATCCCCGGCAGCGAGTGGATACTTGATGTTGACACTGTTGTTATCGCAATCGGCACCAGCCCCAACCCCCTGATCCGCAACACCACCGCCGGCCTTACCTTCACCAAGAAGGGCGGCATCGAGGCGGACGAGGGCGGAAAGACCGCCAAGGAAGGCGTGTTTGCGGGCGGCGACGCCGTCACAGGCTCCGCAACCGTTATCCTTGCTATGGGCGCAGGCAAGACCGGCGCAAAGAGCATAGACGAGTACATCAAGTCCAAGAACAAATAAATCGGTATACAAATCCACACCCGGAGGCGTATTCGCTTCCGGGTGCGATGCTGTTTTCCGATAAGCTTTTTCACGGAAAATATACAGTATTTCCGGATAGTCATCAAATGGGTGATAGTTCCGTAATTATTCAGCGGTTCCTTAAAAAAGCACTTGACAAAGGCTCCTTCAAAGGTTATACTATCCGTCGCTGGGATCGTCACGCGGGTGTAGTTCAATGGTAGAACACCAGCCTTCCAAGCTGGATACGTGAGTTCGATTCTCATCACCCGCTCCACTTCTTATTGGCAGGCGGTCTATATATGCGCCAATAGCTCAGCAGGATAGAGCAACTGCCTTCTAAGCAGTAGGTCGGGGGTTCGAATCCCTCTTGGCGTGCTTTCTTTTTAATACATGGTGGGATTAGCACAGTTGGTAGAGCACCGGATTGTGGTTCCGGGTGTCGTGGGTTCGAGCCCCATATCCCACCCCATATAGAGCTTACCAGGGGCCGGCTGAGCTGGCTTCTTTTAAAATCTTGGGATGTAGTGTAATGGTAACACACCGGACTTTGACTCCGATATAGTGGGTTCGAGTCCCGCCATCCCAGCTTATTTTTTGCGATACCTGAGCGGAGCCGGTTGTTTTTGCTGATATCGGTTAATAACGAAGGTTTTCAGGGTTTCATGCAAGCGTTAAAATCAATAGAAATGCCCCAGAAGTCGGATCGTAGCCATGTGTTCTGTGAGCCAAGGAGTTGGGT
>JAZUJF010000119.1:0-7627 GCA_045642585.1 Candidatus Limivicinus sp. | reverse complement strand
GCCAACAACGGAGAAGATGTGGCTGGACATGCAGATGTAGGGGCAGAGAGTGTACAGGTCTGCATTGTAGATACCCTCGAGAGTGGTGTCGGAGCCGTCAGCAATACCGGTCTGGATGCCCTGGAAGGTGTCGCCCCAGGGGATCGGAGTGGGGTTGAAGCCCAGCAGAGAGAAGGTTCTGACATAGATATCAGCCTCGGGGGAGCGGAGCTTGATGCCCTTGCAGTCAGCGGGAGAGGTAATGGGGGTCTTGGTGCAGAGGTGACGGAAGCCGTTCCACCACCAGCAGAGCTGACGCATGCTGTGCTCGGAAGCCAGCTTCTCAACAAGAGCGTTGACCTGATCGGAGGAGTAGACCTTCTCAGCCTGTGCATAGGAGGTGACGAGCATGGGCAGGTTCAGGATAGCGAGCTCGGGCAGGACGGAGGACAGCATGGAGCTGTCGCCGCAGCACATATCCAGGTTGCCGAACTCAACTGCATCCTGCAGCTCCTGCAGGGAACCCAGCTGGCTTGCGGGGTAAACCTCGATGTTGATAGCGCCGTCGGAGTATTCCTTTACCAGCTCGGCAAACATCTTGCAGTGGACATCAACAGGGGTGTCAACAGCGTTTGCATGGCCGAACTTCAGGGTAACGGACTCCAGTGCGGGAGCTGCCTCGGCTGCAGGTGCAGCCTCAGCTGCGGGAGCGGCTTCTGCCTTGGGTGCTTCGGTGGCTGCCGGTGCCTGAGTCTTGCCGCATGCGCAGAGGGCAAAGAGCATCATAACCGCCAGAAGCATTGCGATGATTCTTTTCATTGTTTTTCTCCTTTTCAGATTTTTATATCAGGGCTATTGCCTTGACTGCATTAATCAACCCAGCACTGCGTTGGGGATGAAGGTGACAAGCTCGGGGATGAAGATGACCAGTACAAGCACGAGCACATTGATGGCAACGAAGGCCCAGACTGCGGTGCAGGCTTTCTTCAGAGGGATGTTCCTGATGCTTGCCACGATGTAGAGCACGAGGCCCACAGGAGGAGTGAGACCGCCGTTTATCATGGACAGGAGGATGATCATGGAGAAGTGGATGGTGTCAAGTCCGTATACCTGACATATAGGTGCAAAGATGGGGACCATCATAAGCATGGCGGCGTTGGAGTCAACGAACATGCCCATGATAACAAGGATAATGACAATTGCGAAGATGGTGCCGTACTTACTGGAGAAGTTCTGAGTCATGAAGGCAGTGACGATCTCCGGGAAGTTCATTCTGGTCATTATATAGGAGAACACACATGCCATTGCGATCATGCTCATGCTCATTGCGGTAGCTCTTGCGGCGCTTACGGTGCAGCGGCGGAGCTTTGTGAAGTCCAGCTGCTTTGTGACAAGACCGTAAATAAGTCCGTAGAGAACTGCCAGCATACCGGACTCGGTGGCGGTGCAGATGCCGCCCAGGATGGAGCCGATTATAATGATGGGCATAATGAGAGCACCGATGGCTTGCCTGAACTTTTCCCATACATAGGCCCAGCCCTTGAACTTGCCCTTGGGCATCTTTTTCACCCGGGCGTAGATGTAGGCATAGACCATGTAGAAAACGCCGCACATGATGCCGGGAATGATACCGGCCATGAAGAGCTTGGAGATAGAGACATTGGAAACGCCGGAGTAGACCACCATGAGAATGGATGGTGGAATAACCACGCCCAGAACACCGCAGGTGGAAACAAGGCCGCAGGCAAAGCCCTCATCGTAGCCGTCCTCGATCAGAGGAGACAGGAGCAGACCGCCCAGAGCGGCAGCGTCCGCATTGGCGGAGCCGGAGATACCGGCCATTATCATACCGGCAAGAGAGGTGGTATGAGCAAGACCGCCGCGGATATGACCCACGAGGGAGTTTGCAAAATCAACAATGCGTTTGGTGATGCCTATTTCGTTCATCATTCCGCCGGCCAGCATGAAGAAGGGCATAGCCATGAGGGAGAAGCTGTCGCACGCGGAGAAGAGCTTCTGACATACGGCGGTGGAGGGGAGGTCGGGGCTTACCATAAAGGCCACAGTAGCCGGAATTGCCATTGCGAAGGTGATGGGAGCACCAAGCACCAGAAGAATGGCAAAGCCGACAAACAGTATTGTCATTTCCATTACTTGTTCTCCTCCTTCCCGAACAGCTCCTTGAACCGTTTCACAATGCACTCAATATCAAAAATGGCCAGAAGAACTGCACAGGTGGGCTGGCAGGTGTGGACAAACAGCTGATTGAGGCCTAGACCGATCATGGTCTTGTGGGCGACCTTGCCGCAGAAGCGGATGGACTGGACCAGAAGGAAGACCGCAAAAACCAGAACAAGAATATCGATCACGATGCTGATGATATTCTGAACCTTCTTGGGCATTTTCTCCACGACCATGGTGAAGCCTACATGCTCACCCCGGCGGTAAAGAATGGGCAATCCAAGAAAAACGAGCCATATAAACAGATAACGGCCTGCCTGCTCAGACCAGGTAACGGTATTATTGAACACATAACGGCTTACGACCTGTACGAATATCAGTGCCGTAAAGGCAAAGACAAGCACGACCATTATGTACTCAATGATCTTTTCGAGTACATCCAACGCTTTCTTCATCAAATGCTTTTCCTCCTTACATATTTGTATATTTACAATTATTTGTTCATTTACGACAATATTTCAAATCCACAAGTACCTTTTAACCCTGCAATTTAGCGTATAGCTACAAAAAGCAGTATGTATCTCAGTGTTTTTTATTCTACATTAGGAACGCCATATTGTAAAATTGTTTTTTTGGGGTTATAATATAGATGTATTCTATATTAGCTCAGGAGGGTCAGATGCAGTCAACTTATATCGAGGCTTTTCTGGCCGCCGTTCAGACCGGCTCCTTCTCGAAGGCAGCCGAGCAGCTGTATATTACCCAGCCCACCCTGACCCACCGTATCCAATCACTGGAAAAAGAGCTGAACGCCCAGCTCTTCGACCGCCGCAAGGGTCAGCGGGTAGCGGAGCTCACGGATATGGGCAAGCTGTTTCTGCCGGTGGCCAACAGATGGGCATGGCTTCTGTCGGAAAACAGTATGCTTTTCACCGGGACAAGTGTCCCTGCTTTCTCCGTAGGTGCCACTCAGACACTCTCCAGCTATGTGATGCCGGAGGTATATTCCCGCTTTCTCAAAAGAAATTACCCGGTAGAGCTGTCCCTGTACACCCTTCATTTTGCCGAGTGTTATCAGAAGGTGGAGACCCGGCAGGTAAACGCCGTGTTTGTCTCCAAGGCCATGGCCTCTCCCTCTGTGTCCACATTCCCCATCTGCAAGGAGAAGATGGTGCTGCTCTGCCGGAAGGACGCCCCGTACAGGCCCAACATGAGGCCCGCAGAGCTTGACCGGAGCAAATGCATCTACATGCGCTGGAGCCATGAGTTTGAGGCATGGCACGACTACCATTTCTCAGGTGCCAGCCACCCGGTATTTGCCGACAACATGCGCCTCACCGAGAGGATCCTTAACAACTCCGACCGCTGGGCCATAGTTCCCATCTCGGCCGCCGCCGAGGTCGCCAGTCACACGGATCTTGTGCATTATGATCTGCAGGACCCGCCTCCGGACAGACCCATATATCTTCTGACCATAGAGCCCCGGCATGAATATACCGACTATATAGTCGAAGACCTGACTGCAGTTATGAATGAGCTCATGTCTTCCACTTGACTTCAACCAGCTCAGTTGATACAATCCACGCAGAATAATTAACGGAGGAATTATTATGGCAAGCCATATTCTTGAAAACGATCAGATCAGCGTTGAGATCCTGACCGACTGGGGCTACAACCGCTCCCGCTACGACTGGGGCGGAACCGTAAAGCAGGTCACCATAAACGGCCACACCTTCATTTCCCGGGAGGAGAGGAGCGACGGCAGTACAGGTCTGGGCGGTGTGGGTCTCACCAATGTGTTTGAATGGAACGACACCGCGATATATGACGAAGCCGCCATCGCTGACAAATTCCCTCTTCTGGGCGTGGGTCTCTGCGCTAAGGGCGACACCCTCCCATTCCAGTTCACGAAGGAATATGCCGTCACCCCCTTTGAGCGCATAGTGACCGTGGGAGACAATTCTGTCTCCGTCCGCACTCTGCCCCACATGGTCTTCGGCACTGCCGCGGACATGACCAAGACCTACACCCTCGAGGGCTCCTCACTGGCAGTGAGCTTTTCAATAAGAAATGTGGGCTCCCGCGCCATCAGCGCCCACGAATTCTGCCATAACTTCTTCATGTTCGATAACCATCCGGTGGACTCCTCCTACCGTGTATCCTTCCCCTATTCCGTTGAGGTGAAAATGCGCCGTGGTCAGGTGATCCTTGAGCGTGACGCTTACCGCATCGGAGATTTTGACGCTCCCACCGAATCCTCCGCATTCTGGCTCAGGGGCTGGGAGGGTATACAGAGCCACTGGATGAAGATAGAAAATACTGAAACCGGCACCTCCGTTCTGGTTGAGGATGATTTCCCTGTGGCGGGCTTCTATGTGTGGAATAACCCGAAAGCCTGCTGCCCCGAGGTCTATGCCCCCATTGAGCTGAAGAGCGGGGAGTGCGTGGCATACCGGAGGAAATATACTTTTATGGCAGCACCGCGCAGCGAACAGCAAAACAGCAGGAACTGAGTGACATAGTGAAGCTAATTGGCGCCTAAGAAACATGATTTATTAATTGCTTATACTAATTTCGACTAATTTCTAATAAAAGGGTTTAAGAATGAAGTGAGGATGCTTTTCGTCAGGCGAGGCGAAGACCGCAGGGAATATCGTCATATTTCCAAGGGCTTCAACGAAGCATGGCGGAAAGCACACCACTTCAAATTAAACTTTTTTAATAGGGCAACACCGCACCGGCGAGGAAGCGATACTGCATTAAGCAAATATCACTCCCCGTCGGTGCGGGTTATTTATTAAGATTCTGTCGGTTCTCCTGCGTGTCTGTCGAAGTACGCCCAGCCGTAATAGGCTCTGGTCTCCTCCACCGCGGGGCTTTGATCCAGGGGGCACCCAAAACAGAGAAGCGAATACAGGTTAAACGACGGTCATCAGCTTTATGAGAATATTGATGTGGGAACAAGCTTTTCTACGCACTTTCAGAAGTATTCTCGTTGATAGAGATTACGCTGTCCGATTTTCTCCTTTTATGCCTTCTCGTGATAGTCCTCTGACATATTTCTCCGTTCGTCAGCGTAATATCCAGTTTAGCAATATCTTCATCAAGAGGAGTAACATATATTTGTTCTACTATCAAGTCCACTAATTCTTTATTAATCGCCCCGTGCGAGTAGTCTGAAGTTGCTTCAGTTAGAATAAGCTTCATCATTTCTAAGCGAGTAGAAAGATCTTCTCCGATAGCTTGCTTTTTCTTTAGCTCCGATATTGTTTTTTCATATGCGGCAGTTTCTTCACTGCACTTGGAATACATTGATTTATATTCACCTGGAGATATGGTTTCAGCAAGGAGCAATTCCAAAAGTCGTTCCCTCTTCTTATTTGTTTTTTCCAAATAGTATACATAAGTATCAATCTGTCGTCCAAAGCTTTCATCTGATACCATCTCGGCATAGTCCAGCATATATTGCTCGATCATATCGTCTTCTGCCCGAAACGCCTTTTTGAATTCTTCAAAAATACAACTCTTTAATATATCTTCATACAATGTAAATGACGGACATTTTTCAGTTTCGATGTGAGTTCTCCCGGAACACACCCAGTTTGAATTAATTCTTCCCATTCTGTCTCTCGATGCTTTTCTGTAGTACGGCTTTCCGCAGTATGAACAATATATTTTACCTGTCAGCAAATTTGGGTGATTGCAAACTCCTTTTCTGTTTTTCACATCATTGCTTCTTTTTGTAAGCACCTCGTTGGCCTGCTCCCATAGTTCCTCTGATATAATCGCCGGTACAATTACACCGGAGTCATCCCTGAACATAACCCAGTCTTCTTCCGGCAGGAATTTCTGTTTTTTCGTAAACATATTGATAATCTTGACTTTGTTGCCTACATAGTAGCCCTTGTATTTTGGATTTGCAATCACATTTGAAAGTGTCGAATGGCATATTTTTTTACCATTCATATTCCTGTATCCTTTTTCCCAGAAAAGTTTTTCTAATTGTTTCAAGGAATAGTTTCCGGTAGCATAGAGTTCAAACAGTTCCCTCACCATGATTGCTTGTGGTTCATCAATGACAAGCCTTTTATTTTGTTTCCTATATCCAAAAATCCGGCTATTCCCTAAAACCACTCCGTTTTTTATAGCCTGTTGCTGTCCAAACCTTACGCGGGATGAAAGCTTTCTCAGTTCGTCTTGAGCAATTGATGACATTATCGAAAGTCGTAGTTCTGAGTCCTCATCAAGAGTAAGAATATTATCATTTTGGAAAAGCACGCCAACACCGTTATCAAGCAGCTTTCTGGTATATTGGATTGAATCCAATGTGTTTCTTGCAAACCTTGATATTTCCTTGGTAACAACTAAGTCAAATGCATTTTTCGCTGAATCACTTACCATTTTATTGAAATTCTCTCTATGCTTTGTAGATATTCCCGACAGACCTTCATCCACATATCCCGGAACAAAGATCCATGCCTTACTCTTTTTTATATAATCCTCATAATATTGTATTTGGTTTCCTAATGAGTTTAACTGCTCATCAGAGTCTGACGATACTCTTGCATAGTAAGTAACGCGAAGAGGAATATCATAAATACTCTGCGAGCGTAATTTTTCACGAACCGTATGTATGTCCATGTGATACCTCCGCAAACATCATTTTTTATTCAGTCAGTGCCGGTCGTCGAACCAGCATATTTGGCACGAATCAATACCTTCATTTTTCGATAGTGTTCTTCGTCAATAATGTGTTGTTCAAATAGAGTGTCGTTGTAGTATGTCATCCACAGCAGTTTAATATTGCGTCTATTTGAGCGATCTTCCCTTTTTTCTTGCTGCCGATTTGGAGCCACTTGTTTTCTCCTGTGTTCAGATGGTATCAGTTTTGGATCAATTCCGGTTTCTTCCATTATAAACACCATCCTGCTGTTTTATTCTTTATTAAGTAACTGCGCGCATGATCCCTTCTGCAAATGTCACAGCTATCATGGACGAGCTGGTATTGATCTTTCCTCCTGATATAGTAATGGGGATCATTATAGAATGTCTGTGCGCAGGTACCGCAAAGGCTCAATTCGAAGGGGGTGGTATATTTGTTGGAATTACGCACTTAAATCACCCCCATTTCTACCGTTTACATGCCTTAGCAACACAGTAAATCTGGCAAAGCGGCGATTTATATGGAATAGCCTCCGACCGCAGCCAGAATGAGCATTGCTATGAAAACTATAATAAATGTTCCCCGTCTGTTTCTCATGTTCTCCTTTTCAAACACAAAGGTCACACCGCCATGAAGCAGTGTGACCTTTGAATATTTATATAGGGCACCACCGCATAATACGCCTGCGGCATCTACCGGGTAAAATGTGCCCTTATTTAGTCACTTTTTCTTGCAATACACAAAGTATTCCTGCGAAAAAGTGCCGTCATCAGAACCCATTTTCTCTCGGCATCTGCTCTTGCC
>JAZUJF010000118.1:0-4674 GCA_045642585.1 Candidatus Limivicinus sp. | reverse complement strand
CCCCTTTCACGGCACAGGGCGATGACCTTCTCATAGAGAGGTATCGCGGTCTCGGGTCTTGCGGCTTTGGTGAAGCCGGGGCGGCGGGACTTGCAGTCGGCAAACAGTGTAAACTGACTTATGATGAGAAGCTGGGCGCCGGCATCAATGGGATTTACATTCATTTTGCCATTCCCGTCTTCAAAAATACGCAGACCGCATATCTTGTCGGCGATCTTCTCGGCCTCTTTTTCGGTGTCATCCTGATGCACTCCCAGCAGAATGAGAAAGCCTTTTTGAATTTGCCCGTTGATCCTGCCGTCTATTTCAACCGATGCGGAACGCACCCGGGTCAGGACTGCTCTCATGGTTATCCTTTCTGGTCGCCGCCGCGGGATGCGGAAATAATGCTTCTGACGCCCTGCAGACGACCCATAATATATTTAAGCTCCGTATAGTCTCTTACCTCCACGGAAAGAGTGATAATGGCTGTGCCCGAAACATCTCTGGCGGACAGAGACCGCACCTTTGCGTTCATGGAATTGAGCACGGTGGCAATATCAATAACAAGTCCGTTCCTGTCCTTTGCGACAAGGGAAATTGTGGTGACAAAGGGCTCGTTAACGGAGTCGGCCCAGGCAACATTGACCCATCGGCCGTTATTCTCCGGTGAATTGAGGAGATTCTGGCAGTTAACGCAGTCTCTGCGATGGATAGACACACCCTGACCTCTGGTTATGAAGCCCAGAATATCGTCTCCCGGAACAGGGGTGCAGCAGCGGGAAAACTTCACAAGGCAGTTGGAAAGGTTCTCCACCAGAATGCCGTGGATAGGCTTTCCGGGACGCTTGACGGCCTGCTGTTCCCGGCGTTCTGCGGCCTGGGAGAGCTTGTCAAGAGCGTTCTTTGGGGGCTTGGTCTTCAGCTCGTCGCGGATACGGTTTGCCACTCTGGTAGCTGTTATTCCGCCGTAGCCGATCGCGGCATACATATCCTCAACATTGGCGAAGGACAGCCTCTTGATGACGGGATGAATAAACTCCTCATCCAAAGCATCCTCAAGTGAAACACCGAGATGCTTCAGCTCGTCGTCAAGCATGGAACGGCCACGGATAATATTCTCGTCACGGCGCTCTTTCTTGAACCACTGCTTGATCTTTGTCCTGGCACCGCCGCTCTTTGCCAGCGTGAGCCAGTCACGGCTGGGACCGGAGGCCGCCTTGGAGGTGCGTATCTCGACTATGTCGCCGTTCTGCAGCACATAGTCATATGTGACGATCCTTCCGTTTACCTTAGCTCCTACCATGTGGTTGCCCACATCGGAGTGTATCATATACGCAAAGTCAATGGGGGTTGCTCCGGAGGGAAGATTGATAACATCCCCCTTGGGTGAGAAGACGAATACCTCATCGGCGAACATATCGATCTTCAGGTTGTGGAAGAAGTCCTGAGCGTCGGATTCCTGCTGGCTTTCCAGCAGCTTACGCACCCACGCGAACCTCTCCTCGTCCCCCGTTCTCAGCACCGCGTCGGCGTCGCCGCCCATCTTATACTTCCAGTGCGCGGCTATGCCGTACTCTGCGGTGTGGTGCATCTCCCATGTGCGTATCTGCACCTCAAAGGGGATGCCCTCCGCGCCGATAACGGTGGTGTGTACGCTCTGGTACATATTGGGCTTTGGCGTGGAGATATAGTCCTTGAAGCGCCCGGGCACAGGCTTGAACATATCATGGATCATGCCCAGAACATTATAGCAGTCGGGGATGGTGTCAACGATGACGCGGAACGCGCAAAGGTCAAGGACGCCGCTGATGTCAAGCTTCTGAGCGTACATTTTCCTGTATATGCTGTATACATGCTTGATGCGGTAATATATGGTGCAGTCCACACCGTCCTGATTAAGACGCTTCTGGATGCGATCCTTGACGCTTACCATGAAGCCCTCCAGATCCTGCATTTTGGAATCCAGATACTCGGTGATCTCTTTATAACCGGCGGGGTCAAGGTACTGGAGAGACAGATCCTCCAGCTCCCACTTTGCCCTCTGCATACCGAGACGGTGAGCAATAGGCGCATATATCTCCATGGTCTCAAGGGACTTGGCCCGCTGCTTTTCAGGGGTCTGATAGTCCATGGTGCGCATATTGTGAAGCCTGTCGGCGATCTTGATGAGGATAACGCGGATGTCCTTGGCCATTGCCATGAGCATCTTGCGCAGATTTTCCATCTGCTCATCCTCTTTGCTGGTGTACTGGACGCGGGTGAGCTTGGTGACGCCCTCCACAATATCGGCTATGGATGAGCCGAACTGCTTGGAAATATCCTCATGGGTCAGGGCAGTATCCTCTATAACATCGTGGAGAAGGGCCGCGATTATGGACTCCTCGTCAAGGCCGATGTCCACGGCTATATCTGCCGCGGCAACACAGTGGGTAACATAGGCAGAGCCGTCCCGGCGAAGCTGACCTGAATGAGCAAGCTTTGCCACCTCATATGCCGCTTTGATACGGCCTATGTCCATGGCATGGCCGGTGAGCCGTATCTTTTCCAGCAGAGAAGCAAACTGTTCATCAGGATCTGTTTTAACTTTTACTGGCCGATCCTCTTCATTCATAGTCGTTTACCTTAAAGAGTATTTCTTCAGAGTTTTGATAAGCTTTGTGCTGCCCAGATCCGCTTTGTAGGCAAGGACCCGGCATTTCGCGGAGAATATGCTTCCGTCATCGGCGGAGAGAAGTCCGGTCTCCAGCAGCGTCATGAGACACAGGCAGAATTTCTCCGCGGGCATACCGGAAATACACTGATCCAATATGGAGGAGGTGCTGTCGCCCAGACGGAAGTTCTGACCCAGAGAGCGCCACAGACGGACAAAATCCTCGCGCTCGGGACAATAACCGGACAAAGCCCAGAGAATAGAGTCGTCGCCGTGGAGCAGCCTGTCGCATATATCGCTTGGGTCATGGCTTCGCATGGCGCACACGACCAGCTGAACGGAGACCGTTCCCCGGTAATCATTGATCTGCGGGGTAAAGGCGAGGTCAATGCAGTCACCGTCGTATATTTTCACATTGCTGAGATTGTGGGAGAAATAGATACATTCAAATCTTTCTTTTCCCATGCGCACCCTCAGCCGCAGATGCTTGCCCCCGCCCACTTCATTGGGGGACTCCACCCGAACACCGCTCAGACACAGGACAGGTTTGGGATTGCGGTTTCCGTACGGCTCCAGAAGCTCAAGAGAGCGGACATTTTCAACACTGAGCATTTCCGGGTCGGTGATGAGCAGGTCGCACTGAACCTCCGGCACGGGCAGCGGCCTGTTCTTCCTGTAGTATTCTCCCAAAGCGGCGCGAAAATCATCAAGCTTGTCTTTTCTGATGTTGAGACCCGCCGCCAGAGCATGACCGCCGAAGCCCATCAGATGCTCACTGCAGGCGGAGAGAGCGTCATACAGGTTGAAGCCGCCGTAGCTGCGGCATGAGCCCTTGCCCACCTCTCCGTTGAGACAGATCATTATTGAGGGCAGAGAATACTGCTCGGCAAGTCTGGAGGCGGCTATTCCGATAACGCCCTGATGCCAGTTCTCGCTGGCAAGGACAATAGGCGCGTCGGGAACATGGTCTGCGAGCTTCCTGCTGGCCTCCTGCCAGATCTCATATTCGATAGCCTGACGCTTCCGGTTGAGCTCACACAGCTCCTGGGCAAGAAGCGTTGCCTCCGAATCATCCTCGCTCAGAAGAAGCTTCGCCGCAGTCACGGCCTGACCCAGTCTGCCGGCGGCATTGAGACGGGGGGCAAGGCTGTAGCCGATAGAGGTAGCGGTGAGCTTTGAGGGGTCGATGGATGACTCCCTCAGCATGGCCGCTATACCCGGGCGCGGATCAAGCAGGATATGCTCGAGCCCACGGCGGACAATATATCTGTTCTCGCCCACAAGAGGCATAACATCCGCGACCGTTCCGATAGCGGCAAGGTCGGCATAGCGTTCAAATACCGCCGCGGAAGAACCCTCACAGGCGCAGACCAGCTTCATCGCCATGCCTACACCGGCAAGGTATCTGTTGGGGTATGTATCTCCTGCCTGACGGCAGTCGATCATGGCACAGACATCGGGCAGGGCGTCCATTGAGCACTCATGATGGTCGGTGATGACCATGTCAATGCCCAGCTCGCTTGCGTGCCGTGCCTCATCTACGGCTGTTATTCCGCAGTCCACCGTGATGACGAGAGTGACCTCCTGCTCCCGAAGGGAGTCAAGGGCGGAGCAGTTGAGCCCGTAGCCCTCCTCGCTCCTGTCCGGAATGTACGGTGTGCAGCTGAGCCCTTTACCGCGAAGATAGTCCGTGACGATACAGGTGGCGGTAATACCGTCAACATCATAGTCACCGTAAACAGCCACAGTCTCGCCCCGTTCTATCGCAAGGAGCACCCTGTCGCGGGCCTTATCCATTCCCATTATGAGAAGAGGATCGTGAAGACAGTCCTCTCCTCCGCATATGAGCTTATGCGCATCCTCCGCCGTCGATATATCCCTCAGGGCAAGAATGGATGTGAGGAGGGGAGGATAACCGGCGTCAGCAAGGGAAGGCGGGATAATCGGCCGGGAATATGGAATTATCCAGTCCTTTTCTTTCATTTCTTTATCTACTTTTCTTTAGGCAACACCGCATAATACGCCTGCGGCATCTACCGGAT
>JAZUJF010000117.1:0-6079 GCA_045642585.1 Candidatus Limivicinus sp. | reverse complement strand
GAAGGCAAAGCGGAAGGGAGAACCTCATCCACCGCCGAAAACGACCTGAAGGCGTTAGTAATTTGTAGGGGCGGGCCTTGCGCCCCCCCGATCAGCATACACCCGACTTCACCGCACACGGGCGGACACAAGGCCCGCCCCTACGGAAAGCGATGTGAAATGTAGAAAAACCGCGAGAGCCTTAAGCTTCTTCTTTGGAGAAGGTTTTACATTAGGCGGTACGCCATAGGGATTTGTCGTCTCAAAAGGCATAATTTTCCCCAATCCATCGGAAACCTTTCTTGCAATACACAAAGTATTTCTGCAAAAAAGTGCCGTCATCAGAACCCGAATTTTCTCGGCATCTGCTCTCACCGAATTAATCAGCGTTTCCCTAAGCTATTTATCAGGGAATAGTATTAGTTGATTTAACCGATTGACGCAGCGGCTGATTTAAAATATAATCAGGTCATATTTACTGACGAGGTATTTTGAACAATGGCAGAGAAAGTGTCATCCGTGGAAAAAGCTCTTGCAATTCTGGATTGCTTCGACCGGACGAACCCGGAGCTGAGTCTTGCCCAGATATGCGGAATACTCAATACGCCCAAGAGCACCACCCTTAATCAGCTGCGAACTCTGGAGAATTCAGGTTATATTATCCGCACCGGCCCCAGCCGGAATTACAGGCTCGGATATAAGATAATGCAGCTGAACTATAATGTCCGTTCATCCTACCCGATCGTACAGTATGCTTCTCCGATACTGGATGAGCTGAAGGAGCGATGCGGTGTCAACGTCTATCTGACAAGCTGCATTAACGGCCGGGTCTTCTATGTGGACTGCGTGTATCAGAACAGGCGCTCCATCGCGTATTCCGACGCGGGAAAGACACTTCCCATGCACTGCACAAGCTGCGGCAAGGCGATGCTGAGCTACATGACCGAGGATGAGGTAAGGGCGGTCATTGACAGATGGGGCATGGCGGCCTCTACCGGGCATACGATCACAGATCCGGACAAGCTAATTGAAGAGCTGCGGGTGAGCCGCGAGAGAGGATATGCCGTGGATAACGAGGAGGAGTCGGTGGGCGTGCGCTGTGTTGCCGCCGCAGTCAGGACCTCCTCCGGTAAGGTAGCAGGCGCGGTCAGCGTCTCCGGCTCGGCTGTTCATATGACAGACGACAGAGTGGAACAATACTCCCGGCTCCTTATCAATGCCGCGGCGGAGCTCATGCCCTACGCTGGCCTCTTCCCGGCAATTCAGCTGGCGGAAAGCGGCGGGGACAAGCATACCGATCACAGATAATTGGAGGGTCAAATCATGAAGCGTTCCGAGATAAACAAGGCACTGATAGAGCTGGAGGCTATCTGCGTCCGTGAGCACTGCTATCTGCCTCCGTTCTGCAATTTCACCCCTGAGGAATGGAAAAATGCGGGTCACGAATACGATGAGGTGCGGGACTGTATGCTGGGATGGGACATCACAGACTACGGTCTGGGCAACTTTGACAAGGTGGGTATGTCCCTTATTACTATCCGCAACGGCAACCGGGCTATGGCCGACAAATATCCAAAGGTCTATGCCGAAAAGCTCCTGTATATGAAAGAGGGTCAGTACAGCCCCAACCATTTCCACTGGTACAAGACAGAGGACATCATAAACCGCGGCGGCGGTAATATCCTCATAAGGGTATACAACTCAAACCCTGACGAATCCATCGACTACAACAGCGATGTGACCGTACATACCGACGGCAGGACCTATACTGTCCCCGCCGGAGCTCAGGTACGCCTGACTCCGGGGGAGAGTATTCACATCCGGCAGTTCATGTACCACGATTTCTCGGTTGAGGAGGGGACAGGCGCCGTGCTGCTCGGTGAGGTGAGCCAGTGCAATGACGACAACACCGACAATCGCTTTAATCCCCCCGTGGGCCGCTTCCCGACCATAGAGGAGGATGAGGCCCCGTACAGACTTCTGTGCAGCGAGTACCCGGAGGCAAAGAACTGACATGAAATATGATGTGGTTGCTTTGGGAGAGGTGCTCATTGACTTTGCGGCGGTCTCCTCTGATGCGGAGGGCTACCCCACTGTGGCCGCCCATCCCGGCGGGGCCCCGGCAAATTTCCTCGCGGCTGTGAACAAATACGGCGGAAAGAGCGCCATGATCGGCAAGGTGGGCGACGACACCTTTGGCCGTCTGCTGCTGAATACTCTCGAAAACAGCGGCATTGACACCTGCGGAATGAAAATAACAGACGACTTTTTCACGACTCTCGCCTTTGTCACCTTTGATGAACACGGGGACAGGCGCTTCGCTTTTTCCCGCAAGCCCGGCGCGGATACTCAGCTGAGCGTTGAGGAAATCGATCTGAGCGTAATAGACGGCTGCCGTGACTTCCATTTCGGCACCCTCAGTCTGACCCATGAGCCCGCCAGAACGGCCACATATGAGGCCGTTGCCTACGCCGGAAAACAGGGAAAGCTCATAAGCTTTGACCCCAATCTCAGAAAGCCCCTGTGGGATGACATTGATGAGGCAAGGCGGCAGATGCTCTGGGGGCTGGAGCACGCGGATATTGTGAAGATCAGCGACGACGAGGTCGAATTTCTCTTTGGGCTGACGCCGGAGCAGGGAGCAAAGCACATCCTCAGCACATTCGGAGTAAAGCTCGTTTTTGTGACCTGCGGAGCTGAGGGATGTATCTTCGCAAATAAAAAGGCTTTCGGTCATGTCCCGGGGATGAAGGGGCTGAGAGTTATTGATACCACCGGCGCGGGTGATATCTTCGGCGGCAGCGCCGTTGTGAAGCTGCTTCGCTCCGGGAAAAGACCGGAGGAGCTGACGGAAGCAGAGCTCCGGGAGATAGCGGGATTTGCCTGTACTGCGGCGGGGCTCTCCACCCGGCGCCCCGGCGGGATCAGCAGCATCCCGGAGCCGGAGGAGGTCATGGCCGCTCTGTACGGCTGAACAATTATTACCCGGAAATAACGAACACCCGCGCTATACTGTACAACGGCGTATTGTACGATATAGCGCGGGTGGATACTTTTGAGGGGTGCAAGGAAGATATTATACTGTATTGCAAAAGGCGGGCAAGGCATTTTTTGTAAAGAATATTCCGAAAGATAACGACCGACACGCTCACGGGTTAAGTCCGCCCGGGGGTGCGTCGGTCGTTTTTTGTGTTATGCGTCGTAATGGCCACGGCAGGACAGAATTTCAAGAGTACCGCCCTTCACGCGATAGACCAGACGGTTACACTCGTCTATCCTGCGGCTCCAGAAGCCGGACAGCTCACCGCGCAGAGGCTCCGGCTTGCCGATGCCCGAAAACGGCTCACGCTCCGTGTCCTTTATCAGCTCATTGATGCGCCGGAGCAGCCTCCTGTCCTGTGTCTGCCAATAGAGATAATCCTCCCAAGCACTGTCCGTCCATATCTTCTTCATTCTTCGACCTCGATAAGCTCGTGTTCCGTTCCTTTTCCGGCGTTGAGCTGCGCGATCCCGTCTCTCAAAACACGCATATTACTCTCGGAATAGAACGGATCACATTCGATCTCAAAGGGGATGCGGTGCTCGCGGATAACCTTTTTCACGAACATATTCAGTGCGGCGGAGGAGCTAAGCCCGACAGAGCTGCAAAAGCTGTCAAAAATGCGTTTGTCCTCGGCATCAATGCGGGCAGAAATAGTTGCAAGTGCCATTGATATCACTCCTTTCACTGCTATTGTAACACTATTCTATGCAGATTGCAAGCAAATATTCGCACTTTGCAGGTTAAATCTTAAAACTTAAAACCATATATAACAGTCAATAACTGCTTATATAAAATCAAATTCAGAAAGGATGAAAATAATTGAAAAAGAAAATGATATCCCTCGCGCTGGCTTTGCTCATGGTACTGAGCCTGCTGCCCGTCACGGCATTTGCGGATGGGCCCACGGAGTTGACCATAGGCGTAAAGATGTTTGGGTTTCAAATGAACTTGCCTCCTATCGGTTCCGGTGATTTTTATGTCACATCAAATCCAAGCGGCTACATTGAGGTGGAACCTTCGTCTGGAACTATTACAAGTGGGCAGACAATAATTGCTATTTAACAGGGCTAAAGGCAACCAAGGAACCCGTTATGTTCTTTGTTATCATCGGTGGTTTCCCTATGCCAATAGTTCAAACTTTTACTATCAAATCTAACCATACTCACAGCTTCACTTACGATGCCTCCGGGAATGTTCTGACGGCGACCTGCGTGAGGGCTCTGTACAGCTGAACAATTATTACCCGGAAATAACGAACACCCGCGCTATACTGTACAATGGCGTATTGTACGATATAACGCGGGTGGATACATTTGAGGGGTGCAAGGAAGATATTACCCTGTATTACTTTATATTTCTTCCTTCACGCCCAATAATCCGTCCTTTTATTTCTTCAGAATCTTCTGCGTTTTTTTCCGGTCCAACCATTACTCTAATATCACGCCCCGGTTTGATAATATATTTTTCATTGCCTCCGATAACTTGTTTCAGTTCTTTTTCCGTCAGCTCATGCAGCTTTTTATTCACGGTTTCGACTTCCTCTTTCAGGGCGTTCAATTCTTTTTTGGTTTTCATGGAGGTTGCTCCTTCACTATTCACTATTACTTATTACTTTCGCCGCAAGGCGTCGGCGGGGCGCTCACTCAATGATCCAGTGCGGCTTGGCGCCGATCTCAATGTCGTGCTCGCTGTCGATGTCATCGGCACCGCCGCCGGCCACCTGCGCCAATCCTTCGTCCGTCAGCTCATTGAGCTTCCTGTTCAGGGTTTCGACTTCCTCTTTCAGGGCGTTGAGTTCTTCTTTTGTTTTCATGGTGTTTTCTCCTCGTATTGTAGGGAATGGTCTTGACCATTCCGTTTTTTTCGTTTGCATAAATTGTACATTCGGAACGGTCAAGACCGTTCCCTACCGTGGTGATGCGAAGATTTCAGATGCCGGATTTTTATAAAGCGAGGCGCTCACTCAGCCCGCTCAATCATCGTAGCCCTCCTCTTTGCTGGGCAGCTCAATTTCGGGCACGAAACCACCCGCGACCTGCTCCAGCTCTTCATCCGTCAGCTCATGCAGCTTTTCGTTCACGGCTTCGACTTCCTCTTTCAGGGCGGTCAATTCTTCTTTAGATTTCATAAAAAAGGGGGTACTCCTTTTAAATTATTAAGTCAATGCGGTTTTCTTAAAAGCGGATTAGAAGAGCAGCGGAAAGAACCTCCAAATGTTCTTGTGAAACGAAAATCCAGATATTCCACCTGTATCCCTCTTTTTTCAAGTTCCTTTCCGACAGTATCCCGAAATGCTATATCGGTCACGTATACCTCTTCATTGACGGAAAGTCCGTTGACCGCCAAACGAGCCGCAGCTTCTTCCGGAACAACTATCTTATCCCATGAGGAAAATTCCTTCGGGATTCCGTCCGGCAGACAATCTTCACAGATGACCATCAGACCGTCTCTTACAAGACTTATCGCACAGTCAAGATGGGCAATGTTTCCCTGTATCCGAATTGCCGTGCACTTGTATCCGAATGTCGAAAGGTATGACCTCAGCCATAGAAAACCGTTCTCATTGCTTCCAAAATCTGACTGTCCGACATATACTGTTTTACCAAGCAGCAGAATATCCCCGCCTTCCAGGAACGGGCCGGGATCGCCTTTTATCCCACCGGAAATATCTATACGCGGCATGGATATATATCTGCAATTACTTTTTATACTCTCTGCGGAAAGAATATTCCTCATGGCAAGGACTTCATAGCGCCGCTCCCTGTTCCGCAGATTCAGTTCGATGATGTTGTCACCGATGACAACGAAGGGATCCCTCGAATAGAAATTCGTCATTCCTGCGCCGTTCGTGGGACCTTCCGGCGATGAGGCTGACTCTTTTTCATAAGCGGTCAGCCGTCTCGGCATAAGAACCTGTACGCCGCAGCTTTCAAGGAGGGTCTTCAGATTCGCTCTTTCACGTTCCATAAGGATCGAAAAAAGGCCCATCCCAGGGCTTGATTTTTGTGAGGAAACCTGCTCAGACTGCGAAAGGATCACTCGTTTCAGAGGAGCAAA
>JAZUJF010000116.1:0-8130 GCA_045642585.1 Candidatus Limivicinus sp. | reverse complement strand
TCATAGAGAGCGGTTACAGCCAGAGAAGTATTGATGTCGTTGTCGAGTGCGGCAGTGAACTTTGCCTTGAGCTCTGCAAAAACAGTGTCGTCAATATCACCGGTGCCGGGCTTGAGTGCTGCAATGCGGTTTATCAGCTTATTGTAGGTGACCTGAGCGTTGTCGAGGTTTTCCCATGAGAAAACGAGTGCCTTGCGGTAGTGGCTCTGCAGGCAGAACAGACGGTAGGCGAGGGGGTCATAGCCCTTTTCCTCGAGCAGGGAAACGGTGAGGAATTCGCCCTTGGATTTGGACATCTTGCCGCTGTTGGTATTCAGATGATGTACGTGCATCCAGTAGTTGCACCACTTGTGACCGAGGTAGGATTCGGACTGCGCAATCTCATTGGTATGGTGGGGGAATGCGTTGTCTATTCCGCCGCAGTGAATATCAAGATCCTCGCCAAGATGCTTCATGGATATACCGGAGCACTCAATGTGCCAGCCGGGATAACCCACGCCCCAGGGAGAATCCCATTTCAGAGCCTGATCTTCAAACTTGGACTTTGTAAACCAGAGAACAAAGTCGTTCTTGTTGCGCTTATTGGTGTCCTCTTCAACACCCTCACGCACGCCCACATTCAGATCCTCTTCGTTGAAGTCGTTGAAAATGTAGTATTTTTCAAGTCTGGAGGTGTCAAAGTACACATTTCCGCCGGCGAAATAGGCATAGCCGGTGTCCATGAGCTTAGTAATAATTTTAATATACTCGTCTATGCAGTTGGTGGCCGGCTCCACCACATCGGGAGTCTTGATGTTGAGCTTTGCGCAGTCGGAGAAGAAAGCGTCGGTGTAATATTTTGCGATCTCCATGACTGTCTTGTGCTCGCGCTTCGCGCCCTTGAGCATCTTATCCTCGCCTTCATCTGCGTCTGAGGTAAGATGGCCGACATCGGTGATGTTCATAACGCGCTTCACATTGTAGCCGATATAGCGCAGGTACTTCTCAAGAATATCCTCCATGATATAGGAGCGCAGGTTGCCGATATGAGCAAAGTGGTACACGGTAGGGCCGCAGGTGTACATCTTTACAATGTCAGGATGGTTGGGAACGAAATCGTCCTTTGTACGGGTAGCGGAATTATAAAGCTTCATTTCTGAAAATCTCCTCATATGATCATTTTGCGGTCTTGAATACATCAATGTTCTTTATAAAGTATTCAACACCGGAATAGAGTGTGGTGACAAGAATTACAACGCCGGAAACGGTATTGACAATAGAGTATTTGCCGAAAAGCATCATTACGCACAGACAGACCATTGTTGAGGCTGTCTTTATCTTTCCTGACCACGCGGCGGCAATGACGCGCTTCTGCTCAACGGCAACAAGGCGCAGACCGGACACCGCAAATTCACGGAACAGCACAAGAGCCACGACCCATCCGGGCATCTGGCCGTTCTCAATGAAAAAGCACATGGCGGACAAAACGAGCATCTTGTCTGCCAGCGGATCGGCAAACTTCCCGAAATCCGTGATCTGCCCGTAATGTCTTGCTATGTATCCGTCGATGAAATCGGAAACGCAGGCAAGAATGAAAACTACAAAAGCGCCTATCATATGGCCTGTGTAAGCCAGAGCGAGAAAAACCGGTATCAGCGCAATGCGAAGAACCGTGATCTTGTTTGCAGTCGTATTAAGCATATCATACCTCTTCGCCGAAAAGCAGTCCGTCCTCCGCAGAGGTGATCCGCACATTACACATCTCACCCTCACGACAGTCTCCGGAGAACAGCACCTGACCGTCAATATCCGGGGAGTCGGCATAACATCGTCCGATATGCCAGCCGCTTTCCTCATCGTAGAACTCATACAGCACACGGAGCGTTTTGCCCACAAAGCTTCTGCAGAAATCGTCCATAATAGGCGCCTGCAGCTCCATTATCAGATCGGCGCGGCGCTGGGCAGTCTCGGCGTCAGCGTGTTCCATTTCCGCGGCGGGAGTCCCTTCCTCGGGAGAAAAGGGGAAAACACCGACCCGCTCGATGCGTGCCTCCTTGAGAAACTCACACAGCTCCTCAAATTCACTCTCGCCCTCTCCCGGGAGACCTGCGATAAGACTGGTGCGAAGAACAAGACCCGGAACACGCTCACGGAGCTTTTTGAACAGAGCGCGAATGTCTTCTCCCGTTCCCCGGCGATTCATCCTTTTCAATATCCGATCATTGATATGCTGGATAGGAATATCCAGATACTTTACGATCTTATCGTTGGAGGCGATCTCCTCGATGAGCTCATCATCAAACTGATCCACATACAGGTAGTGCAGGCGTATCCACTGGATGCCCTCTATATTACTGAGCTCGCGGCAAAGCCGGGCCAGACATCGCTTCCCGTAGAGGTCGGTGCCGTAGCGCGTAATATCCTGGGCAATGACGATTATCTCTTTGTTGCCGTGAGCGGCCAGATCCCTTGCCTCCTCAAGTATGTCCTCCATTCTTCTTGACCGATAACGGCCTCTGATATAAGGAATGGAGCAGAAGGCGCAGTAATTATTGCAGCCCTCGGCGATCCGCAGATATGCCCAGCCCGGCCCGGTGGTTATCACACGGGGTATTTCCTCAATAGGAGAGGACTGGTCATCAAAGAGGGCGGCAGACTGTCCCTGCAGGACCCGGTCGGCCACTTCCGCGATGTCGCCGTAATTGGCAATTCCCAGAACGGCGTCGATCTCCGGAAGCTCCTGCGAAATGGAGTCCTTATAGCGCTCGGAAAGGCAGCCCGTCACAATTATGCCGCCCAGCCTGCCCTGCTTTTTCAGCTCGGCCATTTCAAGGATGTTGTCAATAGCCTCACTCTTGGCACTGTCGATGAAACCGCAGGTGTTTATTATCACAAGGTCAGCGCCCTCGGGGTCCGGCAGGAGAGTGTATCCGGCCTCACTCATCAGATACAGCATCTGTTCCGTATTCACAAGATTCTTGGCACAGCCAAGAGAGATCATTGCGAAGGTCTTTTCCATAGTAATTTTTATTCCTCTACAACGGCGTTGAAGCGTGACAGGGCAGATCTGATCTCCTCCCATCCGAAGCCCCGGCGATACAGAGATTGGGAGAGCTTCCTGACCGCATCTCTGTCGTTGGGGTCTTTCAGCTTCGACGCTATGATTTTGTCAATTTTTTCGGAGGTATCAGGCATGGATGAGAGGGCTTCATCCCAAAGCTCGCGGCTGATACCGCGACGGGAGAGCTCGGATCTGACTCTGCCCTCACCGTAGCCCCGGCCTGCGTAGTGTCTGGCAACTGACTGAGAATAGCTCTCATCGGAGATAAGAGCACGCTCACGAAGCCAGTCAACGCAGTAATCCGCCGTGTCTTCGGTGATGCCCTTGCGGATGAGCTTTTCTCTGAGCTCCATGCAGGACATGGGGCGTCTGGACACAAGCTCAACAGCCTTGTCCCGGGCGATGAAGCGCATGGAAAGAGCTCTGAGAGCTTCAATATCTCCGTCATCCATATCCTTGCCCTGATATATGCGCATATCGGTCACGGCACTCAATGTACTCATGAGCTCCGAGCCGTCTTCAAAGCAGACCGTGATCCGGTCATGGGAGGTCTGTCTCAGGGATGAGATAAGCATTTGTCAGCTTCTCAGTCCTCGTCAAAGTCTGCCGCGCTTACATCCACGGCCTTGCCGGAGGCAATGGCGGCCTTCTTTGCCTGAGGGGACATGAGCTTCCATGCGTTGTCGCGTATCTGCTGCTCTATTTCGCCGCATACATCGGGGTTTTTGAGGAGATAATCCTTGACCGCGTCGCGGCCCTGAATACGCTGCCCCGCTACTGTAAACCATGCGCCGGCCTTGTCGATTATTTCAAGCTTTGCGCCGAGATCGATGATCTCTCCGACCTTGGAGATACCCTCACCGTACATGATGTCAAATTCGGCCTCACGGAAGGGGGGAGCAACTTTATTCTTGACGACCTTTGCTCTGGTGCGGTTGCCCACCATCTCGCCTGCGGCCTTGAGGGTCTCTATACGGCGGACATCGATACGCACGGATGCGTAGTATTTAAGGGCAAGACCGCCGGGAGTGGTCTCGGGGTTTCCGTACATAACACCGATCTTCTGACGAAGCTGGTTAATGAAGATGACGGTGCAGTTATTCTTGGAGATAGCACCGGCCAGTCTGCGCATGGCCTGTGACATGAGTCTGGCCAGAGCGCCCACAACAGTGTCGCCCACCTCACCCTCCAGTTCTACCCGGGGAATAAGCGCGGCCACAGAGTCAATGACCAGTACATCCACAGCACCGGAGCGCACGAGAGACTCCGCTATGTCCAGAGCCTGCTCACCGGTGTCCGGCTGGGAGATGAGAAGGGAATCTATATCAACGCCCAGAGCCCTGGCGTATGCCGGCTCCAGCGCGTGCTCAACGTCGATGTACGCGGCGTCTCCGCCTGCCTTCTGTGCGGAGGCGACCACATGGAGAGCGAGGGTAGTCTTACCCGAAGCCTCAGGTCCGTATATCTCAACGATTCTTCCTCTGGGCACACCGCCTATACCAAGGGCAAGGTCAAGGGAGAGAGAGCCGGTGGACAGAGCCTCCACATTGACGGAAATATCGTCTCCCAGACGCATGATGGTGCCTTTGCCGTAATCCTTTTCTATCTTTGCTATGACTGTCTCCAGCGCCTTTTTCCTGTCGCTGACTTCACTTGCCGCTGCGGCAACGGTTTTTTTCTTTTCTGCCATAGTAATTCACAAGTCCTTTCAGTATAAGTCACATTTTGCCGATTACTGCGCGATCGATGCCCAGAGTATCCTTACGGGTATAAGCGCCGGCGAATCCGGCGGAAAGGAGCATCTGGCAGACCTCGTCCGCCTGCCCTTCTCCCACCTCAAAGACAATATATCCCTCGGGGCGCAGAATTGATTTCCAGTATTTGATTATCGCTTTATAGAAGCGGTAGCCGTCAGGACCGCCATCCAGAGCCCATATCGGCTCATAATCCTTGACCGAGCGGTCAAGGGACGGTATCTCATCGCTTGGAATATACGGGGGATTTGAGACGATAACATCAAATGTTCCGATGCTGAGAGGCGGGGATGCGGTGGCATCCGCCTGCATCAGCAGGACGCGGCTGGTCAGGCGATTAAGCGCAAGATTTTTGCGTGTGATGTCCAGCGCCGCGGCGCTCAGGTCAACGGCCATCAGCTTGGTGGCAGGCAGCTCATGGCCTATCGCACAGGTGATGCACCCGCTGCCGCAGCAGAGATCAAGAACTCTGGCATCCATTTTTTTGCCGATAAGTATCTCCTTGACCGCGTCAACAATGACCTCGGTATCCATGCGGGGAATGAGCACATCCGAGCTGACCTTCATAGGCAGACCGTAAAACTCCCACAGCCCGGTAATGTACGCCAAAGGCTCTCCCATCAGTCTGCGGGCGGTATAGTCAAGGACCTTGTTTTCCACATCGGAGGAGGTGTACAGATTTATATCCCGCAGAAGCTCCTGAACGGATTTATCCGCGGCGCAGGCAACAAGGACACGGGCCTCAAGATTATATGCCTCTATCCCGCTCTGACGCAGGACATTGCGGGTGGAAAGATAAATGTCGTTATATGTCTTCACGCTTGCCTCCGTAGAGAATAAAATCAGTTACCCCACTCGTCAGAGCCCTTTTCCTCGGGGATAACAAGCTCCATGGCTCTGATGGCACATTCGATCATGCTGTCGTCAGGCTCATTTGTGGTGATCTTCTGCAGCCACTTGCCGGGAGCGGACAGGATCGCGGACAGGAGGTTATCATGCTTACCGCACCAGCGGTTTATCTCATAGCTTATACCCACGACCACGGGCAGAAGAAGCAGATGGCAGCCCATGCGGGCAAAGGAATTATCAAGCTTTACAACGGAGTTGACAAGAATAGACACTACCACCACCACAAGCAGAAAGCTCGTGCCGCAGCGGGGATGGAAACGGGATTCCATGCGGACATTTTCAACGGTGAGGGGCTTTCCGTGCTCATAGCAGAAAATTGTCTTATGCTCCGCCCCGTGATAGGAAAACAGTCTCCTGACATCGCTGGCATAGGTACACAGCTTCATGTAGATAAGCAGAATAACTATCCTTGTAACACCCTCCGAGATGTTGCGGATAAAGTAGCTCTCGGTCAGAGGCCTGATAAGACCCACCACAAAGGCGGGGAGGAAGATGAACAGAAACACACTCAGAGCGATGCCCAGTACGACGGCAACTCCGATAATGAGCTTCTGTGCCTTATCCTCCGGGAAGTGATCCTCGATCCATTTGTCGAGCTTATCAGGCTCACCCTGCTCCTCGATGGGCACAAGCTCCGCCGAATACATAAGAGCCTTCATGCCCTTGACCATTGAGTCGAGAAATGTGGCGCATCCCCGGATAAGGGGCCAGCCGAGAATGGGGTATTTATCCTTTATGAATTTAAGCTCCTCGGTCTTTTCCACAAGCCCATCGGCAGTACGGCATACAATGGCCTGTTTCTTCGGGCCGCGCATGAGAATACCCTCGATAAGAGCCTGACCGCCAATGGATGTACGGAATGAACAGGAATTATTTGCAGCTTTAGACATTACTTCTCCTTTGACAACCGACCGGATTATCAGCCCTTGACGGCTGAGGATTTCATCGGCAGAATTAGAGTGACCTGACACCCGCTGTCAGGGACATTTGAAATGAGCATTTCACCGCCGTGGCGGGTTATGATCTCGTCACAGACCGCAAGACCGATCCCGGTGCCGCGATTCTTGGAGCTGCCTTTGTAGAATTTTTCTTTCACATGGGGAAGCTCCGCCGCAGGGATGCCTCTGCCGTAGTCGCGGATGGAAATATGCACGCCGTCGGATTCCTCGCTCACGGTAACATCCACCTTCTTGCCGTCTCCGCCGTGCTTCACGGCATTGTCCAGCAGATTGAGAAAGACCTGCTTGAGACGCTCGGGATCGCCGGGGATAAGAGGTATCTCATCCTGCGGGGCGGAGTAGTTGAGCTCGATCCCTGCCTGACGCATAAGCTCACCGTAGGTGAACAGTGCGTCCTCAAGCTCGGCGGAAATATCAATAAGCTCCACCCTGAGGTTAAACCTTCCGTCCTGAATTCTGGTGAACTCAAGAAGCTCGGAGACCATGCCGGTGAGTCTTTCGGCCTCCTTGGAGATGATGTGAATACCCCGCAGAGAGTCGCCCTGTACCGCGGGATCGTATGCGATAGTCTCACTCCAGCCGAGAATGGCGGTGAGGGGAGTACGAAGCTCATGAGAGACCTGGGAGATAAACTCTGTACGGTATTTCTCCGCCAGAGCCACCTTCTCCGACATATTGTTGATCTCCTCCGTGAGCTGGCCGATCTCATTGCGGCTTTTGTTCTCAAGCTTGCTGCCATAGCTGCCGTCGGCAATGCGGCGGGCAAAGGCGGTCAGATCCTTGATGGGACAGGCGACCAGATACCAGAACCAGAGGTTCAGGGCGATGATATAGAAACAAACCAGAACAAACATAGTGATAGCCAGATTCAGCATCCCTTTTGTAAGGAGCCAGATGCCGACGAGCAGCACGATAAGCGCGGCTATTCCGGATATCAGGAGCTGGTTTTTCAGATCCTTGAACATTATAACAAACTTCCCAATATATTAAGACTGCGCAAATGCGCGAAAAGAAAAGAGCATCAGTAACCCCATTTATAGCCGTAGCCCCAGACGGTGGTAAGAAACTCCGGCTCGGTGGGATCGTTCTCGATCTTAATGCGAAGTCTGCGAATATTTACATCAACGGTTTTCAGCTCCCCGGCAAAATCGTTTCCCCAGACGGCCGCAAGAATATCCTCACGGCTCATAGCCTTGCCGGGATTTTCCATGAACAGCTTCATCAGCATATATTCTATCTGCGTGAGCCTCAGACGCTGACCGTCGCGCCCAAGAGTGCGGTTGCGGGTGTTGAGCAGGAAGGGGCCGCTCGTAAGCTCGGAGGAATTTTTATCCTCATCATCAAGACCCAGACGGCGAACGAGAGCATCGACACGGGCGGTAAGCTCTGCGGGGGAGAAGGGCTTGGTAACATAGTCGTCGGCACCGGTCATAAGACCTGTGACCTTATCAATCTCCTGGCTCTTTGC
>JAZUJF010000115.1:0-6198 GCA_045642585.1 Candidatus Limivicinus sp. | reverse complement strand
CGCATTCTATTTACTCTTTGTGCCGACGCGAAGCGGCGGAATGGATGATTAGTGTGAAAGAGACTTTCACACTAATATGATTATAATTAATAATCATCTTATCATTCCTTTGCTTCGCGTGGTAAGATGCCGCATTCTATTTACTCTTTGTGCCGACGCGAAGCGGCGGAATGGATGATTATTATGGGGATTCACGAAGGACACAGAGACAGACTGAAGGAGAGCTTCAGACTGCACGGCCTTGAGAGTATGAACGATCTCAACGCCCTTGAGCTGCTGCTGTTCTATGCCATCCCCAGACGGGACACAAATCCCATCGCGCACCGGCTTCTTGACCGCTTCGGCAGTCTTGACAAAGTGCTTGAGGCAAGCGAAATGGAGCTGATGGATATACCCGGTATCGGGGAGAGCGCCGCAACTCTCATCCGCCTTGTTCCGCAGTTTTACAAAAAGAGCCGTGTTTCCGCGTCGGAGCGTATCTCCATAATATCCGGAACGGATGAAGCCGTGGAGTATCTGAGGCCGCGCTTTGCCGACGAAAAAGACGAAATAGTGATCGTGCTGTTTCTTGACAACAAACAGGCTGTCATCAGGTGCGAGGAGATGGGACGGGGTGTTGTAAACGCGGTGGATACCAGCGTGCGGCGTATCGTCGAGACCGCGCTGAAATACAAGGCGACCGGTGTTTATCTCTCCCACAACCACCCCGGCGGAACGCCTATGCCATCACGTGAGGATGATATGTTCACCAGGAGGCTGTACAGCTCTCTTGAGCTCATTTCCATTCCCCTGCTGGATCACATTATCTTTGCCGATAATAAATACATCTCCCTGTCAGACTCCGGCGCAATGCGTTATTACAGATTTTGATAACGATATGCCTTATGTCAATTCCCTATGTCTGTTTTTATGTTTCAGATAAGTCCTCGGATACCGGGCATATCACCGATTTTGTCTTATTTCATGCCGGAAATATCGGTTTTCAATGTTCAAAACTATGTTGAAAATGTTGATAACTCTCTGCTGAATTATCCTTTTCATCATGTTATGTTACCTTTTTAAGTATGCTGCCGGTTGCTGAAAGCCGATATTTCCGGCATTTTTCCTTTGTAGTTAAAACTATTACTCCCTGAACAATGCTCATAGATTTAATGTGTTTATTAGCGTATTACTAATTATATCAAGATAATACAGATAGTAATATTTCTCCTTTTCATTGACTCAAACCCATATTTGTGTTATATTACCTTAGCTAATAGATGTAGTCGCTGGTATAGCTCAGTCGGTAGAGCAGCTGATTCGTAATCAGCAGGTCGTGTGTTCGAGTCACATTACCAGCTCTTAATCATGCTCCTCTGTTTTTTACAGGGGAGCTTTTTTTGTCAAATTCAACAAAAACAGCCATTATATTTCTACTTATGCGGCCGTAAATGTGTTTGAATAAAGATGTATCATAGGCTATAATCAAAATAATGCTAAACACAGAGATGAGATGATTATATGATGAATATCCTCGCCTATGATGTAGGCACCACCGGAGTAAAGACCTGCCTTTTCCGCCTTGATGACGATGTGCGCCTTATTGCCGGGGCGTACAAGAGCTACAAGCTCTATATACTGGATAACGGCGGGGCGGAGCAGGACGGAGACGAGTGGTGGGAGGCCATGTGTCAGACCACCCGCGAAGTCATTCAGCAGACCTGCCTCGATCCCTCATCTATCGACGGCATCTCCTTCTGCTCACAGATGCAGGGCATGGTGCTTGTGGATAAGGACTGCAACGCTCTGCGCCGCCCTATGAGCTATATGGATCAGCGCGCGGCAAAGGAGATGCGTGAGACCGAGTCCTTCGGCTTGCAGATCTCCGGCGTGAATGTGGCCATAATGATAAAGAGCCTTATTGCCACCCATGCCGCATCCACCAGCGTCAAGGACCCCCTGTGGAAATATAAATGGGTCCAGAAAAATGAGCCGGAGATATATGAGAAGGTATATAAATGGCTGGATGTAAAGGAATACCTTATCGCCAGATGCACAGGCCGCTGTGTGATGACGCGAGATTCCGCCTTCTCCACCTTCCTGTATGATACGAGAGCCGGGCGGGAGAACTGGAGCCCCGGGCTGTGCAGAACATAAGGAGTCAGGGAGGAGCATCTCCCTGAGGTCATCGAGTGTACAGATCAGGTTGGCCCTCTCACCGAAAAGGCCGCCGCAGAGCTGGGTCTTGTGCCGGGTATCGCGGTGTTTGGCGGCGGCGGAGACGCCACGCTCATAGGTGTCGGGGCCGGTGCCACTCAGGTGGGAGATACTCATATCTATTCCGGTACCTCCGGATGGGTCGGCACGGTGATCGACCGTCAGGTGGTGGACATATTCTCCATGATAGCCGGTATCGTAGGCGCTCAGAAGGGCAGATATAACTATTTTGCCGAGATGGAGACTGCCGGCAAGTGCTTTGAGTGGGTAAAGGAACACCTGGCGCTGGATGAGATAGGTATCTATCTCTCCAAGACCCATGTGGCAGAGGGCACCGAGGCCAGGTATGAGAGTCTTTACGACTACCTCTCCGACACCGTGGCGCAGGTTCCTCCCGGAGCAGGCGGCGTTATCTTCACTCCCTGGCTTCACGGCAACCGCTGTCCCTTTGAGGACCCGGACGCCGCCGGTATGTTCTTCAATATAAAGCTTGAAACACACAAGACCGAGATGATCAGGGCCGTGCTTGAGGGAATCTGCTATCACCTGCGCTGGATGCTTGAGTGTGAGGATAAGAAGGTCTCCACCTCAAGGGTGCTCCGCTTTGTGGGCGGCGGTGCTCTGAGCTCGGTGGTCTGCCAGATGGTCAGCGACATCACAGGCCGCACTGTTGAGACAGTGGAGGATACGAAGGATGTTGGCGCTGTGGGCGCCGCGCTGCTCGTGGCCGTGGGCAAAGGTGCCATAAGCAGTCTGGATGAGGCCAAGCGGCTCGTAGCAGTTGAGCATACCTATACCCCCGATCCCGCCAACAAGCCTGTCTATGACAGAAATTACTCGGTTTTCAAGAAGCTGTATGAGTGCAATAAGAAGAATTTTGCCGCGCTGAATAAGGAGGGCAGAGAAAATGGATGAGAAAACAGCCAGAGCCCTGACCGTTGAGTGCGGGCGGGAGCTGCTGGAAAAAGGTCTGGTGGCCCGAACCTGGGGAAATGTCAGCTGCAGACTTGATACTGATACAATGGTCATTACCCCCAGCGGTATGGATTACAAGGCCATCACCGAGAACGATATTGTCAGTGTCAGGCTCTCTGACGGCACATGGGACGGAGAGCGCAAGCCCTCCGGTGAGCGGGGTGTCCATATCGCCGCGTACCGGTGCTTCACCGATGTGGGATTTGTTATTCATACCCATCAGGTGGCCGCCTCTGCCCTGTCCCTTGTGGGATTTGACAGTCTGCAGATAACGGACGCCGAGCGGGAAAAGCTGGGCGGAATCGCTCTGGCGGGCTACGGTCTGCCTGGGACGGGTAAGCTCACAGACAATGTCCGTCAGGCTCTTGCCAAGGGCAATCACACCGTTCTCATGGCAAAGCACGGTGCCCTTATATGTGCCGCCACAAAGGATGAGGCCATGGAGATGGCCTTCGTTCTGGAGGAGGTGTGCAACAGAAACCTGAAATGTCATTTTGAGTACATACCTCAGGAGCCTTCACGGGTCGATATGGAGATGGTAAGGCTCGTCTACCCTATGGCGGACTATGTCTCCTCCCCTGCCCTGCTCACCTGGGCAGAGAAAGGCAGAGGCATCCGGGCACAGCTTGACGACATGGCCCAGATGATCGGTGTGCGCATACCCTGCGTCAAAGGCACAGAAGGCGTTATCAGGAAGCTGGAGAGGAAGAACGCGGTACTGGTACCCAGATTCGGCGCCGTTGTGAACGCGGAGGACAGCGATGATGTGGAGGCACTGAAGCTGCTGTGCGAGAAATCCGCAGTCTGTGCCCTCCATGTGAGAGCGTGGGGCAAACGCTGTGTTGTGGGTCTTGCGGGCGTACTGCTGATGCGGGCCGTTTATACGCTGAAGTATTCAAAGCAGAAGGGGTGATATGATGGACAGTTCAAAAAAGAGAGAGGCCATGCGTGCCGTTAAATTCGTACTTTTCTCCATCTCAGCCGGTGTTATAGAGCTTCTGGCCTATACTCTGTGTTATGAGCTGCTGGGATTTGAGGAATGGCTGAGCTACCTTATCGGTCTGGTGCTTTCTGTTATCTGGAACTTCACCCTGAACCGGAAGTTTACCTTCCAGGCGGCGAACAATGTGCCCGTTGCCATGCTGAAGGTTGCGGCTTTCTATCTGGTATTTACACCACTGACCACCTATCTTGAGCACTACTACACCGAGACCCTTATGTGGAGCGGCTATGTGGCCACCGGCCTCAATATGGCCCTCAACCTGACCACCGAATACTTCTACGACAAGTATGTTGTATTCAGAAACGCAATAGATACCAACGACATCGCACAAAAGCATAACAATAAGGAGGAACAGAAGAATGACTAATTGCGGAATAAGCAGATGGGACGACCCCAAGGAGATAAACGAGCGGCTGAGAAAGCTCACCGCACAGCCCATCTGGGAGGTCGATGACGAATACTACAACGGTACTATCCTGCCCTACTACGATGAGAAGTGCAAGCTGTCCAAGGCAGTATTTGAGGAGAGCCAGAAATACATACCCGGCGGTGTTCAGCATAATCTGGCCTTCAACAAGCCCTTCCCCATGTGCATGGAGAGAGCCAACGGCGCGTATCTCTACGACAAGGACGGCAACGAGTACATCGACTTCCTTCAGGCCGGCGGCCCCACCATTCTGGGCAGCAACTACGCCCCTGTCCGCGAAAAGGTCATTGAGCTGCTGAACACCTGCGGCCCTGTCACAGGTCTTCTCCATGAGTCCGAAATGCTCATTGCCCGTGAGATAAACAAGCATATGCCCAATGTGGAAATGTTCCGTATGCTGGGCAGCGGCACCGAGTCCGTCATGGCCTCCCTGCGTATCGCCCGTATCGCCACCGGCAAGAAGAGAGTCATCAAGATCGGCGGAGCATATCACGGCTGGTCAGATCAGGTAGTCTACGGACTCAAGATCCCCGGCAGCCGCGGTCTGCTGGAGTCCCACGGCATCCCCGGCTCCGACTATGCAAAGACCGACGAGGTCCGTCCCAACGACCTGAATATGCTGGAGTCCGTCCTCAAGCGGAATGTGCTGCTCGGCGGCACTGCGGCCGTTCTGGTGGAGCCTGTGGGCCCTGAGAGCGGTACCCGTCCCGTTGCCCACGATTACAATGCCGGTGTCCGCTCACTGTGCGACAAGTACGGCGCACTGATGATATTCGATGAGGTCGTCACCGGCTTCCGCGTGGGGCTTGGCGGCGCTCAGGAGTATTTCAATGTTGTCCCCGATCTGACGATCTTCGGCAAGATCGTTGCCGGCGGCTATCCCGCGGCGGGCGGCGTTGGCGGCAAGAAGGAATACGCCGGTCTCATGGCGGCAGGTCTCGCCACCGGAAAGCACAGAGCCTATGTGGGCGGCACTCTGGCGGCAAATCCCCTGTCCTGTCTTGCCGGTTATACCGCAATTCAGGAGATCGAGCGTACCAACGCCTGCGAAAAGGCCGGAAAAATGGGCGACAGACTGTGCGACGGTCTGAAGAGCCTTCTCAATCAGTACGGTCTGCCCTTCGTGGCATACAATCAGGGCTCCATTGTGCATCTGGAGTGCACCGGCGCAATGAGCTTCGACTTCTCCTCTATGTCCTTTGTGAAGTCCGCCGTTGGTCTTCTGAAGAACAAGAAGATGATGTATGTACGCAAGGACTCCATGGAGCGTATGGGCGCGGCATACATGGCAAACGGCATAGTTACACTGGCCGGCTCCCGTCTCTACACCTCCATGGCAGACACCCCCGAGATCATCGACGAGGCTCTGAACCGCTTTGAAAATGTGTTCAAGCATGTCAGGAAGACAGACAAGGGGCTTGTAAAGTAAAGCATTCCAAAACGCCCTTTATAGTATTAAGGCACCGCCGCATAATACGCCTGCGGCATCTACCGGATAAAATGTGCCCTGATTTAGTCACTTTTTCTACAATACACAAAGTATTCCTGCAAAAAAGTGCCGTCATCAGAACCCATTTTCTCTCGGTATCTGCTCTTG
>JAZUJF010000114.1:0-11821 GCA_045642585.1 Candidatus Limivicinus sp. | reverse complement strand
TGTGGCACGGACATTCCTGCTTTGAGGTGATAACGGATGAGGGTACTTTGGTTTTCGATCCATACTGTCCGGGCAGCGTACCCGGACTGACTCTGCCGAAGCTGCGGGCGGACAGGGTCATATGCAGCCACGGCCACCGGGATCACTGCTTCAGTGACGGGGTGGAGCTCACCGGAAAAACACCGCTCTTTGCTCTCAGGCAGTTTGAGGTATTCCACGACGGAGAAGGCGGTAAGCTCCGGGGAAAAAACACAATGACTCTGATGGAGGCGGAGGGATGCCGCATCCTGCATATGGGCGATCTGGGACACGAGCTTTCCCGGGAAATGATCTCAGACATCGGCCCGGTGGATGTGCTGATGGTCCCCGTGGGAGGCTACTACACTGTTGACGCGCTTCAGGCCCACAAGGTTTCCGAGGCACTGAAGGCGCGGCTCGTTATTCCCATGCATTACAGAGGAGAAGGCTTCGGCTACAAAGAGATCTCCACTGTGGATGAATTTCTCGGATCGCGGGAGAATGTGAGGCGCATGGAGGGAAATGTGATCGATACAGCCGCTATTTCCGGACGCTGCACTCCGGTCCCACAGTTAAAATAAGCCGATTTTGCGGATAATAACGGCATCATATACATATTTGAGTGTTAGCGTTCCCTTTCTTTACTGAAAAACCAACAAAAAGCAGAATTATTCGTTTTGGCTGTTGACATTCAAAAAAACTGTTTTATAATGTACTCAACTGAACAAAGTATGATAGAGGTGCGGAGGTCATCAGTAGCTCCATTCAATGCGGCGGGAACCGCAGGGGCGAAAGGGGCAGCCGCCGAAGGATATCCGGTTTCCCGTCCGGTTATGCCTGGGCTTGCGGAGAAGATCCGTAAGACTGTCACTCGCAAGAGTGGAGAGCTGTCGTAACTTCCGTAATATTCATTTAATTGTACTATTACAAGTCATGAACAGTATCTGCTCTGTTCATGATTTTTTTATTTGGAGGTACATGAAATGGAAATGTACGGTACTTTCTGGGCTCTGGTCCCCCCTGTTGTGGCGATCGTTCTGGCGCTCATCACAAAGGAGACCTATTCCTCTCTGTTCCTGGGCATTCTGGTGGGTGCTCTGTTCGTCGGAGGCTTCAACCCCGTCGCCTCCCTTGACGCAATGATAAATGACGGCTTCATCGGCGCTGTTGCCGACGGCTGGAATGCCGGTATATTCATTTTCCTGGTGCTGCTGGGCATAATCGTCGCGCTCATCAATACCGCCGGCGGCTCCGCCGCGTTTGGCAAGTGGGCCGTGAAGCATGTTCACACCAAGGTTGGGGCACAGCTTGCGACCTTCGCGCTGGGCGTGCTGATCTTTGTGGATGACTACTTCAACTGTCTGACCGTGGGCTCTGTCATGCGCCCCGTGACCGACTCCCACAAGATCTCCCGTGCAAAGCTTGCGTTCATCATTGATGCCACCGCCGCACCTATCTGCATGATCGCTCCCGTGTCCTCCTGGGCGGCCGCCGTGTCCGCCACCGCAGAGGATCTGAACTCCGGTATCTCCGGTCTGGAGCTGTTCATCAAGGCCATTCCCTACAACTTCTACTCTCTGCTCACCATCGTCTTCATCATCGCCATCTCCATCATGAGCTTCGATTACGGCCCGATGGCCAAGGCCGAGTTTGAGGCTATGCAGGGCAATCTGGGCTCTCTGGGCAACGAGGACGAGAAGGATGTCCCCAATGCCTGCATCTGGGATATGCTCTTCCCCATTATTGTGCTCATCGTCTGCTGCATCGCCGGTATGATGTATGTGGGCGGCTTCTGGGACGGCGAGACTCTTGTTGACTCCTTCGCCAACACCGACGCCTCTGTGGGTCTGCCCTGGGGCTGCATCATCGCGATACTCATCATCTTCGTGTACCTGCTCCTGCGCCGGGTCATCACCTTCAAGGAAGCTACCGGCTGCATCACCAAGGGCTTTGTGGCAATGGTTCCCGCACTCCTCATACTCACCTTTGCTCTCACTCTCAAGAACATGACCGGTATGCTGGGCGCTGCCGACTATGTGGCAGGTCTTGTTGAGGGCGCGGCCGATGCCCTGTTCTCCATGCTGCCCGCCATCATCTTCCTCGTGGCGGTGGGTCTGGCATTTTCCACCGGCACCAGCTGGGGCACCTTCGGTATCCTCATTCCTATTGTCCTGCCCGTCTTTTCGGACGCTCCCGATCTGCTCATGATCGGTATCTCCGCCTGCCTTGCCGGTGCTGTCTGCGGCGACCACATCTCTCCCATCTCCGACACCACCATCATGGCCTCTGCCGGCGCAAACTGCGACCATATCGAGCACGTTTCCACTCAGCTGCCCTACGCCCTGACCGTTGCCGGTGTCAGCTTTGTGAACTACATAATCGCAGGCTTTGTCCGCAATGCGGCCATATGTCTTGTGATAGGCACTGTCCTTATCGTGGCGGTCCTCTTCGTGCTTCGCGCCCGTCAGCGCAAGGCCGCCTGATCTCCGTGCAATAATTGATCTATCACGGCATTGAACTGCTCAATGCCGTGATTAAATTCCCATGCGCAAAATGTGCGCCGCGATAAATGAAAGCGGATGGCGCATGGGAATTTTTTCGCATCCGTTTTGGTTGCCCCGTCAGGGGCGAGAAACGGGCGATTATTATAATCTTAACTGTGGAAGCGGAGCTTTCACAGTAAAATTTTTACGGGAAAAAGTTCATAATTCGTTAAAAAACTTATCGACAAGCGCGGTTATATCTGATATACTAAACAGGTAGTTTTAGCAAACTAAATTACAGAAAGAAGTGTATTCAATGAGCTTTTACGATTTTCTGCTCTATCTGACCGGCTGGCCTCTGGCTCTGGTTCTGTTCTGCGGCGGTATTTATTTTACCATCCGCACCAAGTTCGTTCAGGGAAGACTGTTCGGCGAGTCTATCCGCGTCGTTTCAGAGAAGCCCTCCGGAGAGAATTCCGTCTCCTCCTTCGGCGCTCTGATGATCTCCACCGCGTCCCGTGTGGGTACAGGTAATATCGTGGGTGTTTCCACCGCTATCTGCCTGGGCGGTGCCGGTGCTGTGTTCTGGATGTGGGTCACCGCTATTCTGGGCGGCGCGTCCGCATTTGTTGAGTCCACTCTGGCGCAGATCTACAAGAAGAAGGCCAAGGACGGCTCCAGCTACGGCGGCCCCTCATATTACATCGAGGCGGCTCTCCATTCCCGCGTTCTGGCGATCGTATTTGCCGTCGCCCTTATCTGGACATACGCCGTGGGCTATAATATGCTGGCTGCATACAATCTCCAGTCCGCGTTTGCCGGCTTCTCCTTCTACAATGAGTCCACTCCCTACTTCATAGGTATCGTAATTGCTGTTGCGTTCGCCATCTGCATGGTTGGCGGCGGCAAGCGTGTCGAGAAGGTCACCGGCTCTCTCGTCCCCATCATGGGTCTGTTCTATGTGTGCATCTCTCTGGTGGCTATGGGCATGAACTACCGCAACATCCCCGCGATGTTCTCAGCTATTTTCAGCGACGCCTTCAATTTCAAGGCTATCTTCGGCGGCTTCATGGGCTCCTGCATGATGCTGGGCTTCAAGCGCGGCCTGTACTCCAACGAGGCCGGTATCGGCTCCGCCCCCAATGCCGCGGCCGCGGCCGATGTCTCCCACCCCGCAAAGCAGGGTCTTGTGCAGATGCTGTCCGTGTTCATCGACACCCTGCTCCTGTGCACCGCAACCGCTTTCATGTGCCTGTCCTCCGGCGTGGTTCCTACCTCAGATATGGCCGGCGCACCCTATGTTCAGTCTGCTCTCAGCGCAACATTCGGCTCCATCGGCCCTGTGTTCATTGCCGCTGCAATGGTCCTCTTCGCATTCACCACCCTTCTGGGCAACTTCTACTATGTAGAGAACTGCTTCGCCTATATCCTCAAGAAGACCCCCAGCAAGGCATTTATGAATGTTACCCGTATTCTGGGTGCCGTGCTGATCTTCCTGGGCGCTGCCATCAAGTTCGGTACCGCATGGGATATGGCGGACATCGCTCAGTGTATTCTGGCCTTCCTGAATATCCCCGTTTGCGTTATCCTCGGCGGTGTGGCATTCAGGGCTCTGGACGATTACACTGCCCAGCGCAAGGCGGGCAAGGAGCCTACCTTCAAGGCCAAGGATGTCGGCGTGAAGGAAGAGACCGACTTCTGGAACTGATACAGAGACCGACTTCTGGAACTGATACTGTTTATTTAATAAATTTTACGGCACGCCGGGAAATCGGCGTGCCGTTTTCAATGATGGGTCAGCATTTCCATCCCATGGGAAAGAGCGTCTATTACCGCAAGAAGATTTTCTCCCGCGGCTTTTTTACTGCCGGGGAGATTGATTATGAGAGATCTGCCCCTAAGACCGGCTACACCTCTTGACAGGCACGCCCGGGGGGTTATCTTAAAGCTCTCATAGCGCATGGCCTCCGGGATGCCCCTCACCTCTCGTTCTATAACGGCAAGAGTGGCCTCCGGAGTAATATCACAGGGGGCAAAGGCCGTGCCGCCGAGAGTGAGTATGAGCGGTATCATTTCCGTATCGGCGCAGCGTATAAGCTCTGCCTCAATGTCCTCCTTTACCGCCCGGACAACAGGTGCTTTCACCACGGTAAAGCCGTGAGCGCGGCATATATCCCCGATCTCCTCCGCGGCACAGACGCTGTCCACTCCGACGGAAATAATTGCGGTGTTATAGCTCATTTACAATTCTCCATTCCTTACCGACCCTGACGGCCTCCTCCACCGCCGAGTCCACGATGCTGTGTATGCGACTGCAGTTTCCGCAGAGACTGAGCCACGGGGGAGAGGAGAGCCTGTCCGCCAGAGCGGTGTCGGGCACCATTCCCACCGCGGTTATCAGCGTGTCGCAGGGAATGAATCTCTCCCCCCGGGCATCTCTTACGCTCAGGCCGGTTATTCTCCCCTCGCCGTGAATACGGGTGACGGCGGAGGAATACATCACCGGGATATTGTACCGTTCCACACAGCGGTGATAGTTTCTCGCCATGCCGGTATAATGATCTTCCTTCTCGATAACGGCGATCACATTTTTCCCCTCAAGACTGAAGCGCCGTGCCATTATCATTCCCAGATCGCCGCAGCCCATTATCAGTATATTTCTGCCTATACTCTCACGGTGTATGTTGATAAGCTCCTGAGCCTGACCGGCAGTATATATCCCATCCGGCCGCGTGCCGGGTATCATCAGCTCTCCCACGGAGATCTCACGGCAGCCCGAGGCAATTATGAGCCTGTCAAATCCTATGCGGAAAATGCCGTCCCGACCTGACAGGATCGCGGTCCTGTCCGGCGATACTGAGACAACGCTGACACCGAGGCAGAGCTTAACGCCTGTGGCCTTGAGCATCTGTCTGAGCTTTTCGGTATATTCCGGCCCTGTAAGCTCACGACCGTAACGGGCAAGGCCAAAGCCCTCATGGATGCACTGGGGCAGGACTCCGCCTATATCATCCCGGCGGTCAACAAGAAGAATATCACGGCATCCGCTGTCCCATGCGGAAACCGCGGCGGAAACCCCGGATGCTCCGGCGCCGATCACGAGAAGCTGAGTATGACTCATGGCTGACCCTCCTCGCCCAGATAGAATGCGGGACTCATGCCAAGCTCCCGGGAAAGGATAAGCGCGATCTCATACCGGCATCTGGCACCCTGACAATCTCCAAGACCTGCCCCGCAGCGGCGCTTTATCCCGTCGATCGTAACGGCTCCCCGGCGGATGGCCTCAACCGCCTCGCCCTCGGAAATATCCTCGCACAGACAGACAGTACGCAGATATGCCGGGTCTCCGGCACATATACCGCGCCGCTTGTCAAGGCTCAGCCGGCTGACTTTCGGTATGGCTATGCGGATCGGGTCAAAGCCGTCGTTCTTTTCGGCTCCCAGCATCCGGGCCGTCTCGGAGGACAGCAGCTTTCCCAATTCATGGGCGCAGGTGAGGCCGGGAGTCTTGACGCCTATGAGACTGAAAAATGTACTATCCGGACGGAGTATCACAAAATCTCCCAGACTTTTCCCGTCCGGCACATATTCTCCGTCACGCAGTATCACCCGGTGAGGGTTTGGTCTTGGCGCGGCAAAGCAGCGCAGAGGCCGAATATCCCCCCATCGGGGGAAAACTGAGGCAAATTCGTCCTGCGTCCGGGCGAGAGATGCGCCGAGAGTTGAAGAAGTCTCATTCCCTGCAGGCCGCTCGACGGATTCGACCAGTACACGCCCCTCGACCGTGGGCACACAGGAAATACCCTTGCCGGAGGCGGTCTCATGGAGGACGATATGCCCCAGAGGGGTGTCGGACTGCTTCATTATTATAATGTCGCAGCAATCGGCGAATATCCGCACCTCGGGAGGAAACAGCAGCTCGTGGACTCTGTCGGCATGAAGTCCGGCGCAGTTGATGACAGCCTTTGCCGCCACCGTGCCTGTGCCTGTCTCTATTGCGTAGCCCGAGCCCTCCCGGGAAATGCCGGTGACAGGGGAGGAGAGCATGACCCGGCAGCCGTTATGCAGCGCGTTTTCGTATGCCCCATAGCACAGCGCCCAGGGGTCCACAGTGCCTGCGTAGGGGGCATAGAGCGCCGAGATCACATCCTCCGACAGACCGGGCTCAATGGCTCTGGCCTCCTCTCCGGTGAGCATTTTCAGCCCCGGAACCTTGCTCACCGTTCCGTTATCCAGCTTTTTACGAAGAACAGCCTGAGCCTTTTCCCCGCAGGCGGTCATCAGTGAGCCGCAGCGGGAGAAGGGTACATCCAGCTCCCGGCACAGCTCTTCAAAGCCCGCGTTAGCCCTGACGGTGAGCCGGGATTTCAGGCTGTCCGGGCGGTTGTCATAGCCGGGGTAGACAATGGCGGCGTTGGCCTTTGAAATACCGGTACATACGTCGTTTCCCTCCTCTATGAGAACGGCCGAAAGCTTATAGCGCATAAGCTCTCTCGCGGCAAAGCAGCCCAGCAATCCGCCGCCTATCACCGCGCAGTCAAAGTATTCCGCAGCCCTCACCGCCTTTCATACTATTTTCGGGAAAAAATAATCAGATTTCAGTCTCACAAATAAAAAGGTTGAAAGCAGAAACATTATAACCCATGATCGTTTCAACTTTCAACCTGTTATATTGCCATATTGCCGGATGTATCAGATCTCCGCCATTATCATTCCCATATCTCTGTGGTCGTTGCCGGAGAAGTGGGATATTTCTTTCTTGAAGGACATGGAGGACAGTACATTCAGCATAGTCTGAACGGCCGCATCTCCGAAATACTCCTTCTTAATCACCAGATCCAGCCGCTCCTCCATGAGAGGGATAAACTCTATGCCGTCTATCTGCCTGGACACACGCTCTGTGCCGATACCCACATCCGCTTCACCCTCGGCAATAGCGGCGGCCATTGTCAGATGGGAGCGCATTATCCTGTCGTAGCCCCGTATGGAGGAATGGGATATGCTCAGCTTTTTCAGCTGCCCGTCAAGAAGTATTCTGGAGGCGGAGCCGGTGCGGCGGTTGAGCATGACGATGTCGGGCCGCCTCAGATCATTCCAGCCCCTTATGGCCTTGGGATTGCCCTTTTTCACATAGAAGCCCTGTCTGCGGTAGGAGAGATTGACAAGAACTGCCGGGATACCCGGGAGCATGGCACGCACAAAGGGGGCATTGAACTCATTGTAATCCGCGGAAAACAGATGGCAGGAGGCCACCGTCACCTTGTCGTCATACAGCGCAAGCAGTCCCTCAAAGCCGGAGAGATACGATCTGCCCACGCTGATGCCGTTCTCGGACAGATGGTTTGCCAGAATGTCCAGCAGCACATCCTGACCCGAGATTATGAGCTGAGGCTTCGCGTCCGCGTCGGGATCGATAAAGGCACTGGGGGTGTCCACGGTCTTTACGGGACGGGTGCTGTTCTCATGGCGGGAGCGGGCGATATACGCGTCCACATCCTCCTGGGTGAAGCGCACCTTGCGGCCTATTTTATAGGAATTTATCTCGCCGCGCTTGATAAGATCATATATGGTGGACTTGCTCACATGGAGAATGTCGGCAACCTCCTGAGTGGAGAGAGACTTGTTCTGAGCCATGATACGGCCTCCTCTTAAAGCTGATAGAAAAAACCATACTTTCAGTATAGCTACATTATACATACGAGGGACGGATGATACAAGCCCTGAGACCGCTCATGTTGATGCGCTTTCGTACTGTTTCGTATCGTTTCACACGGGATAAATAATTAAACTATGTGCGAAATGAGCTTAGTTCGTACAGTTTCGCGCAGAAGTGTTTCCGAAGCCTTGAAAACACACCGAATTCCAATATAATTTGAACATAGAAGTTCAAAAGAAAGTCATTTCTGATGAAACGAACACTAATTCATAACAAAAACGGAGGTTTACCCATGAGCGGAGCATACTACGAAAAAATAGCGCGCATAAACCTGACCACCGGCGAGATCAAGGTCGAGAAGCTTGACCTGGATCTGGCTCACAAGTTCATCGGCGGTCGCGGTCTCGGCACCAAGATCCTGTACGATGAAGGCGTGGCAGCTGTCGATCCTCTGTCCCCCGACAACAAGCTCATCTACATAACCGGCCCCATGACCGGCTCCAATTCCCCCTCCTCCGGCCGTTACATGGTCGTCACCAAGTCCCCCCTGCCCGGCATGATCGCCTGCGCCAACTCCGGCGGTATCTGGGGTGCAAAGCTGAAGTTCGCCGGCTGGGATGCCATCATCGTTGAGGGCAAGGCCGCTGACTGGACCTACATCACCATCGAGGATGACAAGATCGAGCTCCATGACGCCAAGGACTATGTCGGTCTCATGAGCGAGGAGTGCGATGACAAGTTCAAGGCAGTTTACGGCGAAGAGGCTTCCGTTCTGGCCATAGGCAAGGCCGGTGAGAATCAGTCTCTGCTGGCAGCCGTTATGAACGACAAGGACAGAGCCGCAGGCCGCGGCGGTGTCGGCGCCGTTCAGGGCTCCAAGCTGCTGAAGGCTATCGTTGTCAAGGCTACCCGCAAGCAGCTGGACAACATTTACGACCTTGACGCTCTCAAGGAAGCAAACAAGCGCGCACTGAAGGTCATCGCAGAGAATCCCACCACCGGCGGCGGACTGCGTGCTCTTGGTACTGCGTGCCTTGTCAATATCATCAACGGCGTCGGCTCCCTGCCCACCAGAAACTGGCAGGAGTCCTATGCCGAGTATGCAGATCAGGTCTCCGGCGAGACTCTGGCTGAGAAGTATCTGGTCAAGCCCGGTGCCTGCTACCACTGCCCCCTGATGTGCGGTCGTATCATTCACCTGGAAGGCAGCGATAAGGCCATAGGCGGCCCGGAGTACGAGCCTCTGTGGGCATACGGCCCCGACTGCGGCGTCAGCGATCTGAACGCTGTTGACGAGGCAAATATGTGGTGCAACGAGCTGGGTCTTGATGCTATCGGCACTCCCACCACCATTGCTGCCGCAATGGAGCTCTATCAGCGCGGCTACATCAAGGAAGAAGAGTGCGACGGTATGCCTCTGGCATGGGGCAGCGCCGAGGCTATCGTTGAGTGGACCAAGAGAATGGGCAAGGGCGAGGGCAAGCTTGCACAGCTCATGGCAAACGGCTCCGCGCGTCTGTGCGAAGCATACGGTCACCCCGAGTTCTCCATGTCCGTCAAGAAGCAGGAGATCCCCGCTTACGACGCACGCGGAATTCAGGGCATCGGCGTAAACTACGCGACCTCCAACTGCGGCGCGGCTCATGTCCGCGGCTATACCATCTCCCCCGAGATCCTCGGCCTGCCCACTCAGATCGACCGTACCACCACCGAGGGCAAGGCAGCATGGGTCAAGATCTTCCAGGATCTGACCGCTGTTATCGACTCCATGGGCAACTGCCTGTTCACCTCCTTCGCTATGGGCGCACAGGAGTACACCGACCTGCTCAACGCCGCCACCGGCACCAACTGGACCGCAGACGATGTCATGGCGATCGGCGACCGTATCTACAACATTGAGCGTATGTTCAATAAGGCCGCAGGCATGAAGCCTGAGGATGACCGCCTGCCCAAGAGACTCCTTGAGGAGCCCATCACCAACGGTCCCTCCAAGGGCATGGTCTCTCAGCTGCCCGTAATGCTGCCTCAGTACTACGCAGAGCGCGGCTGGGTCAACGCATTCCCCACTGACGAGACTCTGAAGAAGCTGGGTCTTGACGAGTGCGTCGGAAAGTAATAAGATACAGTTAAGCTTTCAGGGGGCTGTAGCGATACAGCCCCTTGTTCTACATTTAAAGTTTTTAGGAGTACCGCGATGATAGATGTACGCCTTTTTGCCACGCTCCGTGAGGGCAGACAGAAGAAGTATGATCTGGATGCCGGGAGATTCAGGACTGCCGCCGACATTCTCACTGAGCTGGACATCCCCGCCTCCGAGGTGGCTATCCTTCTTATTAACGGCTTCCACTCCAAGCCGGAGGACACTGTCAGGGACGGTGACATGATCTCCGTTTTCCCGCCGGTGGCCGGCGGCTGATATGACCGTGTTTTTTGCCGCAGGGTATATGCCCTGCGGCTTTTGCCGTGTTGCCGCCAACAGAGTAATGTGCTATACTGTATTAAACAGGAGATCCGGCAGGGAGAAACGAAATGGCGTTAAAGGAAATGCTTCGGGATCATTTCCCGGGTATAAGGCTTAAAAATATCATTATCATATTGTCGGGCTCTGCCATCGTTGCTTTCGGATTATACAACATACACGATCCGGCGGATATAACGGAGGGCGGAATACTTGGCCTTGAACTGCTGCTGGAATACTGGCTCGGTATATCCCCGGCGTTTACAAGCCTTGTGCTTACGGCTCTTTGCTTCTACTTCGGATGGAGGACGCTTGGCAGGAGCTTTATAATATACTCCGCTTTTTCGGTGGGCTCGTTCTCGCTGTTCTATCTCATAGCCGAGCGGACACCCAGAGCCTTTCCCCATATCGCGGAGCATCCGCTGGTGGCCGCAATAGCCGGGGCAGTGTTTATCGGCGTCGGTGCGGGACTGACGGTAAAAATGGGCGGGGCTCAGTCCGGAGACGACGCGCTGGCCATGGCGATAAATCACCGCTGGGGCTGCAAGGTGTCCACCGTTTACCTCATAAGCGACATCACCGTGCTCCTTTTGTCGCTGAGCTATATCCCGCTGAACAGGATAGTGTATTCCTTGATCACCGTTATTCTCTCCGGTCAGATAATAGAGCTTATACTCATGCTCGGGAAAAAAGAAAGGGCTGATGCTGAGCGCTGAGCTGACTTGCGGTTGACATCACCGGGTTATTCACTTATACTTCTGTCAAATTATAATTGATACTGAGCTATGATCAAATTCCCATGCTGCAAACAGCACCACAATAAATGAAAGCTGTGCCGTCCTATAAGGCTTCCCCTTCCGGAGAAGGGGAAGCTGTCACCAGTGCGCACACTGGTGACTGTTGAGGTTTCTCCTGTTGGACTGCGGTACGATTTATCTCTGCACGCATGGGATAACCTCATCCACCGCAAGCGGTCCCCCTTCCCCTTCTGCGGAAGGGGAAGGCATAATGTCCGCCCGGCAGACAAACACCCGACTTCACCGCACACGGGCGGACACAAGGCCCGCCCCTACTACCGCGTAACGGCTAAAACTTTATTATTGGATAAAGATGCTTGAGGTTGACACGAGCGTCAGCGGTGGTAAACTGCCAAGAGACACCTTTCTGCTTTGCATTGCGTTCGGTATTCCAAGCGGAAAGGATCTC
>JAZUJF010000113.1:0-8575 GCA_045642585.1 Candidatus Limivicinus sp. | reverse complement strand
AATTAGTGCTCTGATTTAGTCACTTTTTCTTGCAATACACAAAGTATTTCTGCAAAAAAGTGCCGTCATCAGAACCCGAATTTTCTCAGCATCTGCTCTCACCGAATTATTCAGCGCTTCCTTAATTCTCCATCTGTTTTGCCAGGAACAGCGCCCCCATCTGGCACAGCCTGTATTCCACCTCGGTTGCCGATGGGCCGTCTTTTGGGGATACGAGGATGACACAGCCCATCACATCGCCCTCGGTAATAATGGGCGCCGCCGCAATAATGCAGTAACCGTCGCCTCCGCTGACCACCGGCAGCTCGTTGCCGCCCAGTCGCCTGTACGGGGCGCGGTTTTCCATGATCTCCGCCAGCTCCGCACTGACCGTTCTGTCCAGAAGCTCTCTCTTTCCTCCGCCGGCTACCGCGAGCACCGTATCCCGGTCACATACCGCGGCGATGCCCTCGGCCGTCTTTTTAAGGCTCTCGCACAGCTGCGCGGCAAATTCTGTCAGCTCTCCGATAGGAGAGTATTTTTTAAATATCAGCTCTCCGTTTTTCTCCGTGAATATTTCAAGGGGGTCGCCCTCCCGAATACGCATAGTCCTGCGTATCTCCTTGGGTATTACAACTCTGCCCAGATCATCTATTCTTCTCACCATTCCGGTAGCTTTCATATCCAAATCTCCCTTAGCTGTAAATTTCTGTCGTATGTATTCTTTGCAGATGCGGAAGGAATATACAAAAGCAGAAATGTGTTCTTTGCGGATGGGATATGATCGCTTTTCGGGGGGGGATGCTCAGCAATGATGAAGATGGAGGCTAGCACAATGTAAAACCTTCTTCTTTGGAGAAGACTCCCTCCGGCGGAGGGAGATGTCACGAAGTGACAGAGGGAGGGGCGTTCAGGTGGCACGGGCGGCGGGCGATAATGCACGATTACACAAATATAACATCGTCCGCCCGTGACGGATGAGGTCTCCCGTTAAATAATGTCGGACATTGTACAATGTTCAATACGCATCAACGCACTCAGCTTTCATTTATCGTGGCGCACATTTTGCGCATGGGGGTTTAATCAGAAATCGCCCCAACAAAGCCAGCGTGCAGCAAAGAAATACTGCACGCTGATTTCGTCCTTATTCATCAATATCAAGCATCGCGGTAAACGCTCGCCCGACTTTACCGACAGAATCCGTTCAGGCTCATCGTAAGAGCAGCAGATCCATATTGCACCCTTTACTTATTGTTCCCAAATTTACGGAAAAGTAAAGCTATTCATTCTTTTTTATTCGCGCTTGATCCTCTATCAAAAATCATGGCAATTGAAGCCAGCTTCCAAGCTGCATATCCCATGCTTCATCTGTAAACGGTGAAAGACCGGATGCCGGATAAAATGTCAACTCCCCAAAATAGATCTTCTTATTTACACAGTAAAAATCTACCCGAACAAACGGAATATTTTCAGATAGCTTTTCTGCAAGAATTACCATTTGCTCTATCTCCGGAGGAACCTCAATTCCTCTCTGGGGGTCCGGGGGACTTGAAGCCCTTCCATAGGGAAGCAATTTGCCGTCTCTGTCATACCAATTCGCCCGTTGATTGACAAATCTGTCAAATACAATCATAAAGCATTGTACTTTTCCGTTAAAACAGAGCAGTTTGTAGTCTCGCGTGTCATTTTGCGCGATATCGGAAATAAAGGTCTCTGCAATTATTCTTCTTTGAACATCTTTATACGGCCACTCACGGCCAATACAAAAGTAATTCCGTGACAGTTTTTTTTCTATTTTTTTCTTAGCGGCTTCAAAATCAAACTTGTTTTTATCTTTACATATAACCAGACCTCCGGAATCATGTGTACATTTCAGAACAAACTGATTCGGCAGTGCATCAAAATCAATATCGTCAAAATGATCCCATACACCATATGTCGGCACAATATACTCTTCTCCGATAATTGAAGCAACATATTTTTTTGCTTCGTATTTGTCCACCATCGTTGTATAAATCGGTTTGCGGTCATGGAGCTTGAGCCACTGGAGCTTTTCGCTGAAGGATTTGGGGTTTTCCAGATCAGGCTCATACCCCATGTTTCGCCTGAAAAACATTTTCAAAAATTTTTCATCGCTCCAGCTGTTGAAAAGGCCCGCAGATATAGAATGCATGAACAGATAGTCCTTTGCTTTTTTCATAAATATTGTCGGCGTCATAGTATTTCTCCTCTGTGCTCATTATAGGGTCATTTTAAATCAGGTCGTTTTCTGTGTCAATCGCTCTTGATTCATTCTTTCGTCAGACGGGACCGTATCTCTTTCTGCGGGACTTGCAAAATCCGTTTTTTCTGTTATCATTAAGCATACATTAATGCGCAGGCATGGTCGGAGCTTTTCCTGACCATGCCCGGAAAGAGAGCCGACATATGACGCTTACATCCGTTATCCCTCTGGGTTTTTTTGTGTTTCTGTTTTTATGCTGTGATTTCTATATTTGCTTTCGTATCTATCAGTGTCTCCACGGGCTGTTTCCCGGTCTGGGCATAATACCCTTTGCGATATTATGCGTGCTGCTCCTGCTGATCGCCTCCCTGTCGTTCATAAGATCATCCCTGCCCATAAGCACCCCTCTTAAATACGCTCTCAGTGTTTTCGGCGGATACTGGTTAGGCGCGTTTGTTTATCTTCTGATCCTGTTTGCACTCTCCGATCTGGTTTTGCTGATCCTCGGCGTCCTTCGGGTACTGCCCCTGCCCGCCGGGGAAAAAATAAGAACCGTCACCGGCATTGCGGTGATGGCGGCATCTGCGGTCATTATTGTCTGCGGCGTCATCCACGCCAACAACTTTGTCCACCGTTCCTACACCGTGGAGACGGGGAAGGAGCTGGGAGGCAGAGAGTGGAATATAGTCCTCATAAGCGATGTACATCTGGGCGCTCTCAATTCCGAGGAGCGGCTGGAAAAGATGGTGGAGGAGATAAACTCCCTTGCGCCCGACATCGTCTGCATCTGCGGAGATATTTTCGACAACGACATCAACGCCATCCGTCATAAGGAGCTCTGCGCGGAAACGCTGAGGAGGCTTCGGCCCGGGTACGGTGTATATGCCTGTCTCGGAAACCATGACAGAGGCGAGACCGAGGACGAGATGGTCGCCTTTGCGGAGGAATGCGGCATCACTCTCCTGCGGGAGGATAGTGTCGTCATTGACGGCCGCCTTACCGTTTTGGGCCGTCTGGACTCCCAGACCGATGATAACGGCAATGCCCTGCGGAGGCCCTTCGCCGCCGCTGCCTCCGACGCAGACCCCGCCCTGCCCGCCATTGTTCTGGATCATGACCCGTCGCATATCGATGAATATCCGGACTGGGTGGATCTTATCCTCTGCGGCCACACCCACAGAGGTCAGCTGTTCCCCGGCAGCCTCTTCACCAAACGGCTCTTCACCGTGGACTACGGCCAGTACCGCAGGGATGAAAGCTCGCCGACCGTCATCGTCTCCTCCGGTGTGGGAACATGGGGCCCTCCCATACGAGTGGGCACCGACAGCGAGATCGTCTCGGTCAGGATGGTTTCCGGATAATCGAATAAATTTTTCGCCCGGAGTTTCCTCCGGGCGAATTTGCTTTTTTATCCTGTTATCAGCAGTACTTTTCCAACGCTGCTCTGACCATTGCGGCGCACTCGCCGACGATGGCCATATCCCCGTCACGGAGATTGAGCAGAGGCGCTCTCACGCCGCCCACATCGGGGCCGCCGTTTATACGGATGATCTCCTTTATCACGGCGTACATATTGCCCTTGCAGGAGCACATCTTATAGATGATGTGGCAGCAGTCATCCTGTATCCGGCGTGCAGCGGCAATATCCCCCTGATTTACAAGCCGGAATATCTTCAGATACAGCTCGGGCATAACGCCGTAAGTCCCGCCGATACCTCCGGCGGCGCCGGCCGCCAGACCGGACAGGAGCTGCTCATCGGGGCCGTTGAAGACCAGAGCGCCCTCGTCGCGCCACATCTCTATGTCCTGAACGGGCATAGAGGAGTTCTTGACGCCGATCACATTGGGGTTCTTCATCATCTCACGCAGCAGAGCGCCGTTGAGGGCAACCCCTGCCAGCTGAGGGATATTGTATATAACGAAATCGGTGTTGGGCGCGGCGGAGGAGATATCGTTCCAATACCCGGCAATAGCCTCCGGGGACAGGTGGAAGTAGATTGGGGGGATAGCGGCGATGGCGTCCACGCCCAGACTCTCCGCATGGGCGGCAAGCTCCATGCTGTCCCTAGTATTGTTGCAGGCCACATGGGCGATTATCGCGATGCGTCCCTTTGCCGCCGCCATCACATTCTCCAGCAAAAGCTTCCGCTCTGCCACAGACTGATATATGCACTCACCGGAGGAGCCGCCTACATACAGTCCTGTGACGCCTTTCCCGATAAGATACTCTGTCAGCTCGCGGACTCTGCTGGGAGAGATCTCGCCGCTGTCATCATAGCAGGCATAGAACGCGGGGAATATTCCCTGATATTTGGTAAGATCTTTTGACATACTTTTTTTCTCCTTATTCATAAAGGACCTTGAAAACCACCTTTTTTACATTGCTGGGGCCGTTGAGCTGCATCCTGACCCTGTGGGCGTCATTGAAGGCTGCCCTATCACCCCTTCACAGCGCCCATTGTGATGCCTTTGGTGAAGTATTTCTGGAAGATGAGGAACACAATGATTATAGGCACGGAGGCCAGTGCGGCGCCGGCCATGATAAGGCCGTAGTCGGTGGAGTTCTCGGCCTGCATCTTTGCAATACCCAGAGAGATGGTCAGATTTTTGGTGCTGGAGAGCATAATGAGCTGCATGAAGTAGTCATTCCAGGAATTGATGAAGGTGAATATTGCCAGAGCGCCCACGCCGGGCTTTATCATGGGGAAGACGATCTGGGTGAAGGTGCGCATCTCGCCTGCGCCGTCAATTCTTGCGGCCTCAAGCATTTCGCCCGGAATACCCTCTGCAAACTGCTTGATAAGGAACACGCCGAAGGGCCAGCCCACTATAGGATACACCACCGCGGAAAGTGTGTCATACAGCTTCAGAGAGGACATCTCCCGAATCAGCGGTATGAGAATGACCTGCTTCGGCAGAGCCATGGCGCAGACGATAAGTGTAAATATGAGCCCGCGGCCCACAAACCTCTTTTTTGCCAGAGCGTAGCCCGCCATAGACGCGGTGACGCAGGTGAGGAGCATCGCGGCTATTGCCATCCACACCGTGTTCAGCAGCCATCTGACAGCGCCGGGAACGGTGGGGCCGGCGGAGGCGACGACCGGCTCTCCTGTGCCGGAAAAGTACTGGCTGAAGGGTACATATATCTCCCACAGAGGGGCCTTCAGCTTGCCCATCAGCTTTTGGTAGTTCTCAAGGGAGAACACGGACGGCCACCAGACAGGCGAGACGGAGTTGACCTCCTTGCCGATCTTAAAGGAGCCGGTGATGATCCAGTACAGAGGGAAGGTAAAGAGCAGCGCGAGGATGATAATTACAATGAGAGTAAGGACTCTGCTGAGCCTCGACTTTTCTCCTATCATTTCGGCACCTCCTTAATCCGTCTGACCCAGCTTGAACTGGACAGCCGAGAGAATTGCAATGATTATCATCAGTACAACACCCATTGCGTTGCCGTAGCCGTAACGGTAGAGCTTGAAGGCGGTGTAGTAGATATAATACATGATGGTGTCTGTGGAGTGGCTCGGCCCGCCGGATGTCAGCAGCTGGATAAGCGCGAAGCACTGGAAGGAATTGATGGTGGTTATGATCAGTATGTACAGGGTAGTAGGCATGATCTGAGGCCACTTGATCTTCCAGAACACCTGGCGGCGGTCAGCTCCGTCAACAGAGGCCGCCTCCACCAGAGAGTTATCCACATTGCCCAGTGCGGAAACATAGAGAACGATAGGCTGGCCCACAGAGGTGGTGAAGAGGATGAGGATGATGCACCACAGGGCATATTTCTCATCGCCCAGCCAGTTGATGTTCTTGTCGATAAGACCGATGCTCTTTCCCACATAGTTGAAAATGCCGTAATAGTTATTGTACATCCACTTCCACACAACGGTAACTGCCACAGAGCCGGTGACCACAGGCAGATAAAAGATGCAGCGGAAGGCGGAGGTGAGAGCGGGCTTCATGTCATAGATGGCAGTTGCCACCCAGAGGGAGAAGGCGCATACAGTGGGAACAGAGACAACAACGATGATGATGGTATTTTTCAGTGCTCCAAGGAATATCTCATCCCGGAACAGCTCTTTATAGTTGCCCAGACCGATGAACACATCCACCGTGTTCTTGCCCATGTTGGAGTCAAAGAAGCTGGTGTAGATGCACATGATCATGGGGTAGATTACAAACACAATAAAGAATAACAGGCTGGGCAGCAGGAACAGATAGCCTGATACGGTTTCGCGCCGAACGAGGGCGCGGCTTGTGAGCCGGGGAGATGAAGGTCGCAAGATACTCGCTCCTCTCTGTTTTGGTTTTCCGTGCGGCTTTATTTACAGGATACCGCATCCCTTAAAAAAAGGAAACTGTTTTCTGAGCGAAATTAATGAAATATCTTATTATTTTAAACAAACACCTTCCCACGCATGGCGTGGGAAGGTGCGTGCCCTTAGTATTTTACTGCTATCAGCCGTTGACTTCTGCCTCGAATGCTGCGACCTCGTCAGCAACGACTCCGCCGGTACCGATGCGCTGGAGCATATTCCACCATGCGGTACGGGCTTCTGCCCACTTGGGAGCGACCTGATAGTAGTCACCCAGCAGAGGCATGAGCTTTGCGTATTCGGCCTTGGTCGCGCTGTCTGCCCAGACACCGGTCAGATCGACGCCATCACCGGCGGTATCGCGTACCGCGAAGTAAGTGGAGGCCTTGACAGCGGTGGGAGTGCCCTCGCCGTCTGCAAAGTATTTGATGAATTCCTTGGCCGCTGCGATCTTGGCATCATCGCCGTTGTCGAAGATACCGAAGCCCCAGATACCGCCGCAGAGCTTTGCATCACCCTCAGCGGGGAATGCCATGAAGACGATCTCATCGCCGTCGTTGGTCTTGCCGACCTCATTGCCTGCATCGGTGTTCTCCTGAGCGCCGATGTTCCAGCAGAATGCCATGTCAAGAACGCCCTGACGGAACAGAGCCTGCTCGTCGCCGCCGACGATGGAGGCGTCGAAGTTAATGCCCTTCATGCCCTGGAGGAGCTCAAGAGCCTTGATATTCTCGGGAGTGTTGGCGGTGTACTTGGTGTGGGCCGCATCGGTGAAGGTGCCGCCGTAGAGGTTGTTGACGAGAGCACGGGTGCCCTGGTCGCCGCCCTGGCCTGCGCAGTATACAGCGCCGACGGTATCGTTATTTGCCGCGAGAGCCTCAACGGCCTTGATGAAGTTCTCGGTGGTCCAGGTGTGCTTATCCAGATCCAGGTACTTGTCAGCGCCTGCTGCCTTGAACTTTTCGAGATTAACTGCCATGCAGTGTGCGGTCATGCACACGGGGTACTCATAGCAGGCACCGGATGCGTTGAAGCAGGCCGCGGCGCAGGCGGGATTGACCTGAGCCTTGTCGGTGTCATCCCACATATCGGCGATGTCCACCATGAAGCCCTTTTCGCCCCAGTTGGCAACCAGACGCTCGGGGCCTTCCATGATCAGGTCGGGAGCCGCATTTGCCTCGATAGCGGTGTTGACCTTGTCATCGCCGTCGGCATATGCAAGGAAGTCAACATTGACGACGATGCCGGTGGCCGCATAGAACTGTGCCATCATCTCCTCGACAGCGGCGCTGTCGCCCCACTTGCCGATGGGGTAGGTCCACAGGGTCAGTTCTACAGGCGCCTCTTCGGCGGGTGCCGCCTCAGCGGGAGCTGCTTCGGCGGGTGCTGCGGGAGCGGCTGCAGGTGCAGGGGCAGGAGCGGCCTGCTGTCCGCAAGCGCACAGTGCGAAAATCATGCACAGTGCAAGGATCATAGCGAGCAGTTTCTTCATTTTAGTCCTCCTAATAATATTTTGTTTTTTAATATATGCACGAAACCCAGTCCCGTACATCAGATGAACAAATTCTAACGCAAAATTTTTTTGATGTCAACGGAAAAATGAAATTTTCTTTCATATTTTTCGCATTTGAAACTAATTTTTACGCAGCGCGCAATGTGCCTTCCCCTTCCGCAGTCATTTATGCCTTCCCTTTGCTCACAAGGGGAAGGGGGACCGCTTGCGGTGGATGAGGTTATCCCCTGAAAAATGCCGGACATTATGCAATGTTAAATATGCGCCTGCGGGCGCAGGACCTCATCCGTCACGGGCGGACGATGGAAGATATGTGTAATCGCAGTCTGTCGCCCGCCGCCCGCGCCACCTTCTCCAAAGAAGAAGGTATGGCTGGTGCAAGACTTTTTAAAAGAAGCTTGCTCCTTGCCGTACAATCTATGCTATTCCGAACACACGAAAAATTGTGCATTAGAAATTATATCCTTGACTTTTACCGAATATCTAAGGTATACGCACATACTCGGATATAGATAAAAAAGATTTGCACAATGTAAAACCTTC
>JAZUJF010000112.1:0-5226 GCA_045642585.1 Candidatus Limivicinus sp. | reverse complement strand
CCTCCGTTTGTCAGTATTGGATACTTTATCTAAGCATTTGCTTCATTATACACCGGCAATAATCAATATTCAATAAAGATTTGTTAAGATTAAGCGACTTTTACAGATATTCGATTAATATTTGTTTATGATAGACCTCGTCAGCCAAACCCGCCGGATATTGCACAATGTAAAACCTTCTTCTTTGGAGAAGACTCCCTCCGGCGGAGGGAGATGTCACGAAGTGACAGAGGGAGGGGCGTTCAGGTGGCACGGGCGGCGACCCAAAAGGTTTGATTACGCATATATAACATCGTCCGCCCGTGACGGATGAGGTCTCCCGTAAAAAACGCCGGACATTGCACAATGTTACTATGAAAGCTGCTCTTCGACTGTGCTCTTTGCCTTCCCCTTCCGCAGAAGGGGAAGGGCAGCGAAGCGGCCGAGCGGTAGTGAATGGACTGCCGGGGGCAGTCCGGAGCCGCGAGGTGACCGAGCCGCAGCGAGACCCGCTTGCGGTTTACATGCCTTCCCCTTCCGCAGAAGGGGAAGGGGGACCGCTTGCGGTGGATGAGGTTTCCCCTGCGTACAGGGATGAATTGTACCGCACTCTCCTTTAGCTCCTTACTATATTTCTTGTTCTTGTGACTCTTTCTTGGCATGAAAATAGCCCCCTTAGCGTAGTCTCGAATCTTTTAATATTTCAAGTGTCTACTCTATGGGGACTATATCAGTCGTTTCTTTATTAAGATGTCATAAATCCCGGGGAATTACTCCTTCTTTCCTCCCCGGAGGAGCTTGCCGATGAGCATGATCACCGCGAACACGATGATATACCAGAAGTTCTCCATCCTGTGTCCTATGAGGCAGGCCAGGATCATGAACAGGCTTCCGATAATGGCCAGAATGGGAATGACGAAACGGCGCATGGGAGTCTCGTCCTTTGCCTGACGGATCCACATGAAGAAGATAGGCAGATACATGGCATAGGTGGTGATGATGGGCAGCTCCGTGGAGTCGAACAGCAGTATTGCCGACTCAAAGGGAGTACCCTCGAAGGCGACGCAGCCCGCCCAGGTCCCGGCCACGCAGGCCAGATAGAAGTACAGGCCCCATGCCGCGCAGTACACCAGACCTATGACAGCGGAGTTGGTGGGCATATTGGACTCGGGATCCACCTGAGAGAAGAGCTCGGGTCTGGGACCCTCTCCGCGGACTGCCAGAGAATACATTCCCCGGCTGCATCCGAGCATCAGACCGTTCATGGTGCCGGCGCAGGAGATAACAACGAACAGGTTCAGGATATTTCCCAGGAAATTGCCGAAGACATTGGTGAACGCGCTGGTAGCGCCGTCGTACATCAGCACCTCCACGGGAGCGCCGCCCGCGACGCCCACATAGTAGGCGATGTAGACCGCAACGATGATGATACCGCCGATTATGAGCGCCTTCGGCAGGTTGCGCTTTGCGTCCTTCAGCTCCGCGTTGATGGAGGTGGCGATTATCCAGCCCTCATAGGCAAAGGAGGTGGCGCAGACCGCCGCGAACAGCGGGGATGCGACGCTTCCGCCGCCAATGGAGCCGGTGGCGAAATTCTCTGCCAGCATATGGGTAGGACTCACAAGCCCGAAGATGACGCCGCCCACGGCCATAAGACCGATGGGGATAAGCTTTATGACGGTGGTGCTGGTCTGCACCTTGCCCGCGAGCTTCGGGGACAGGGCGTTCACCGCGTATGCACAGCACAGGTAGAACAGCGTGAGGAATATAGTCTCGGGGCCCGCCACAACGCCGCCATCCTCCAGAGGGAGAACGAGGGGGAAATCGGGCCAGCAGGAGGTGATGAACACCAGCGTGTAGCGCGCGGTGAGCCATGCCAGAACGGATGTCAGCGTGGGGTAGTAGATGGTGCTCATGAACCAGCCCACATAGTAGCCGTAGTTGCGCCCCATGGTGGCCTCGGCATAGTCAACCACGCCGTTGACCTTTTCATACTTCTGTGCCATCACGGCGAAGGCCAGAATACAGCAGATCATTACCGTGCCGCCGATGATCCATGCCAGAATACCCAGAGGCATATTGCCCTCGGTCTTCTGGAGGATGGTCTGTGCCTTGAAGAACACGCCGGAGCCGATAACTATACCCACGACCATGCATATAGCCGTGAACAGTCCGTATTTTCTTTGCAGCTTTGTTTCCATCTTATCCTCCTATAACAACATTTATTTCCTCATATCATATAGATCATTACAAAATATAATATGTGGGAGTCAGTATAACTGCTGTAATAAAAGATGTCAATATATTTGATCGTCTGACGGTTTTATTAAGGCAACGCCGCATAATGCGTCGAGAGCAGATACCGAGAGAAAATGGGTTCTGATGACGGCACTTTTTCGCAGGAATACTTTGTGTATTGCAAGAAAAAGTGACTAGATAAGGGCACATTTTATCCGGTAGATGCCGCAGGCGTATTATGCGGCGGTGCCTTAAATGTTCACTCTTCGAGCCATTCTGCCAGCTCCTCCACCGTCCTGAAATAGTTTTTGCATTCACGGCGCATGAACTGCTCTATCATGGGCACGCAGTTGGACCAGCCCACCCCGGCAAAATCCACCCCGGCGGCCATTGCCATGTCATAGCCCGGCTTCAGATCGTCGATAACAAGAAGCTCGGAGGGCTCAAGGGAATACCTCTCCATTATATCAGACAGCGGGAAGGGGTCAGGCTTGCGTCTTTCGGGCGGCTGCTCCCAGCCGTAAACCCTGTCAGGCACAGGCAGACCGTTATGAGCGTAGTCGCGGTATATGTTGCAGTCAAAGGAATGGGACACAACGCACAGTATCCCTCCCTCTTTCTTATGGCGCTCCATTATCTCCCGGATGCCGGGGTATGCCGTCGGGATATGTCCCTTCACATACTCCCCCCAATACTCCGTCTCGTCCAGCAGCTCCTGATCGCTCATGCCGTACTCATCGCGGCACATGGTCACGAAGCCCGGGTCGAAATTCTTGATAAAGTACTCCTCCAGAGAGCATTTCCTCCCCGGATATTTCAGATCCAGATAGCTCTGGAAGCACGGATGGTGTATAGTGGCGGTAGAATTTACCACCGTGTCGTCATGGTCAAAAACAAGGCATCTGTATTTCATTTTCTCTCCAAAAGCATACCCATACAGGTAGTGATTAGTATGAGGGGTCAAACATGAGATAACTATACAATAAACTGTATTATTAATCAATAGTATCTGATAATAAGCACAATAGTTACAAAATGTAATATTATTTTCTGTTAATAATTCATCTTTGGTATTGACATTTTTCTCTAAATGTAGTAATTTCTATCTACAAAGTTGAGTTTATGATGCTAGGGGTAGAATCGGTTGACATAATTAACAGTTATTGTTATTTTGTTAACTTCGTTCTCCTTCCGGCAGAAAAATTCAAGTTGGGGACATTGTCCCATACTATTAAGGAGGATGGAATAATGAAAAAAACCATCAGAGTTCTTCTTTCTGTTGTCATGGTTCTTGCCATGATGGCAGGCCTGACCGTCTGTGCTTTTGCTGACGGCGCTTTCACCTTCACCGGCAACGGTGATGTCACCTTCAAGTTTGGTGGCAAGACTGTCTCCATGGCAAAAGAGCTTGGCGTTACTTCCTTTGACCCCTACGGTCTGAGAGGCATCTGCCAGTCCTTCTGCGAGGTTGCAGATCAGATCCCCCTGGACTACACCGCATCCCTGACCCCCAGCTCCGCTGAGTTCACCATCAACACCAAGGACTTCATCTGCGCTTTCATCGCTGAGAACGTAGCCGGCTCCAACGGTTATGTCAAGGTCGTTGTTCTGGCTGACTCTGACGAGCTGCCCATCGACAACGCAAAGCTGTATGTCTTCAAGGGCAAGCAGGCTGTCGACATCAATAGCCTCCCCAATGCAGACGCAATTCTGGGTCTGGCTCTCGAGGATGGCTGCACTGTCGTGAAGCTCACCAAGGAGTACATCCCCTTCCTGGATGACGCAGCTGGCTTCACCATCTGCGCAGCATTCCAGAAGAAGGACGGCACTGTTATCGCCTCCTACCCCCAGTCTGACACCCACACCGGCTATGACTACTACTACGAAGAGACCGGCAACAACAACAATAACAACAACAAGAAGAAGGATACTGACGACGGCGTTCTCGTTCCCTGGAAGTTCTGGAACTACGGCAAGTCAAATGACCACAAGGTCGACCTGAATGTTGGCCCCGCGACCTTTGAGTTCGGCAACAAGGGCTTCGACATCCAGCTCCATCCCCAGGATACCGGTATTCAGGCTCCTATCGAACATCCCGATCTGTCTGTTGATATGGCTCATCCCAATGTCGGCAACTTCAATGTGAACGTTAACGACGTTCTCCAGTGGATGTTCAACGCTGGCAAGAACATTGTCAAGTAATAATTTAGCATAACTTATCAGTGCACCGCAAGGTGCACTGATTTTATTATCATCATATGCAGAAATCCCGGAGGTGTCACCCTCCGGGATTTCTTATACTAAATCCCCATGCGCTTCAACGCGCACTACGATAAATAAAAGCTGTGCCGTCCTATAAGCCTTCCCCTTCCGAAGAAGGGGAAGGGCAGCGAAGCGGCCGAGCGGTAGTGAATGGACTGCCGGGGGCAGTTCAGAGCCGCGAGGTGACCGAGCCGCGGCGAGACCCGCTTGCGGTTAATATGCCTTCCCCTTCCGAAGAAGGGGAAGGGTAGCGAAGCGGCCGAGCGGTAGTGAATGGACTGCCGGGGGCAGTCCAAAGCCGCGAGGTGACCGAGCCGCGGCGAGACCCGCTTGCGGTGGATGATGTAATCCTTACCGCTTTGCCTTCCCCTTCCGCAGAAGGGGAAGGGGGACCGCTTGCGGTGGATGATGTTCTCCCCTGAAAAAGCATCAGACATTGTGCAATGTTCAAAATGCGCCTGCGGGCGCAGGACCTCATCAGTCACCAGTGTGAGCACTGGTGCCAGCTTCTCCAAAGAAGAAACTTAAGGCTCTCGCGGTTTTTCTACATTCCGCATCGCTTTCCGTAGGGGCGGGCCTTGTGTCCGCCCGTGTGCAATGCGGTCGGGTGTTTGTCTGCCGGGCGGACATTATGCCTTCCCCTTCCGCAGAAGGGGAAGGGCAGCGAAGCGGCCGAGCGGTAGTGAATGGACTGCGGGGGGCAGCCCAGAGCCGCGAGGTGACCGAGCCGCGGCGAGACCCGCTTGC
>JAZUJF010000111.1:0-18619 GCA_045642585.1 Candidatus Limivicinus sp. | reverse complement strand
CTGAACTGGCGCTCACCCAAACAGGTTCTTTCTTCATTCGGCACACCTTGATTTCCCGGCCCAAAATTAAAGAATGAACTCGTCGCCTCCGGCTCCTCCTTCATTCTTTAATTTTGTAACGCATCATTGACAAACCTACAGAATAAAATAAGAAATTTTATAATTTGGTATTGACAAAATCTCGGTTATGATGTATTATTACCAAGCTGTCACGCGGGAGCATAGCTCAGCTGGTTAGAGCACCTGCCTTACAAGCAGGGGGTCACTGGTTCGAGTCCAGTTGTTCCCACCAAATTATTTATGCCTCTGTAGCTCAGTAGGTAGAGCAACGGATTGAAAATCCGTGTGTCGTTGGTTCAACTCCGACCGGAGGCACCACCCATCTTCCAAGATGGGTCTCACGCGGCTTTAGCTCATTCGGTAGAGCGCCACCTTGCCAAGGTGGAGGTAGCGAGTTCGATCCTCGTAAGCCGCTCCAAAATCAAATTGCAGGCTTCGACCTGCAATTTGCATATGGCGCCATAGCCAAGTGGTAAGGCAACGGACTGCAAATCCGTGATTCCCCGGTCCAAATCCGGGTGGCGCCTCCAAAAAGAGACACGCGGAAGCGTGTCTTTTTTTGAACGCGTCTGCCGAAAACCGCTTGAAAGCGGAGACTATTGACATTTTTATGACTGATATAAATATTGCTTGTCAGCAGGAACAATGTATGGTAGAATAACCGCGTATGTTGTTAACATAAACAGGCATATCCAATTTATTATGAAGGTGCTGCAGTGAAAAAAATACAGGATGAAAGGACCTTCTCCCCCGAGGAGGAGGCTGAAATACAGGCCCGTCTTGCGGAAAAGAACAAGAAGCGCAGAAAGACCAGACGCTTCTGGGACAGGGTCGCGGGCTTTATTATCATGACCTGCATCGTGGGAGGCGTGGCCGCTCTGAGTTTGGAGTATATCCTTGTAAAGGGACCCTCTCCGGCACTTAAAGAGGCTTTTGTCAACACTATGTTCGAGACCCGCAGGTTCAAGTTCATACCCAACATCTTCCTCTCCGAGGCAGAGGTGGACAGTATCACCTCCGCGGCAAAGATCAGCGATGATGTATCCACCGATACATCAATGATCGTTGTGGATGCCCAGAATGAAATGAATGAGACCGGTATGGACGCTTACGGCCTTGTGGATGAGGACGGCGACGGCGTTATCCTCTGCGATGTCAAGGGCAGCGGATATGTGGGATATATGCTCGTCATACTTGACCCCGGCAGAGTGTTCGTCGGTATGCCGGATGACTACGGCGGGGTCGGCATGACTCTCAATGACATGGTGGCAAAGTACGATGCCAAAGGCGGCATCAATGCCGGCGGCTTCAAGGATGACGGCGGCGGAGGAATGGGCGGCGTGCCTCAGGGCCTTACCATCGTTGACGGATACTGCTACAACACCGAGGCGGACTCCACAAACGGCTTTGCCGGATTTGACGATAAGGGCATCCTCCATGTGGGCTTCTATACATACGATGACTGCGTTGCCAGCAACATCGTAAACGGCGTTTCCTTCGGACCCATCCTGATCTCCAACGGCGTTCAGATGGACCCGGAATACCTCAACAGTGCCGTCAATCCCCGTACCGCCATCGGACAGCGAGCCGACGGCGCGGTGCTTATGCTGGTAATAGACGGCAGACAGGTACACAGTATGGGCGCCACATATCAGGATGTGGTGGATGTTATGCTTGACTACGGGGCAGTCAACGCCTGTAATATGGACGGCGGTTCTTCCACTATTATGTACCTTGACGGAAAAGTTATCAACAGCTGCTCCTCCGCCTCCGGTACGAGCCGACTGCTGCCGACTGCGTTCCTGTTCAGGTGATTGGAGGGTAGAGCATGACTTCTAAAGAAAAACGCAGAACGAAGATCTATTGGATCTCCCTGCTCATATATACCGTCATCATCTCCATAGCCGCGGCAGTGGGTCTTAAATATGTCTGGGCTTACGCCGAGGAATACGAGGCCTCCAGAGTCGGCAAGGTCATTGACGCATATGTGCTTGAGCTCAGTGAAAACCTGATGTCAGATGAGATCAAGGCCGAGATCTCATCTATGGAGCATCCCGTCCAGACGGACGAGGAGATCCAGCAGATCGTAAAACAGATGCTGAAAAACGGTGTTACATACCAGCGCAAGGGTAGCTCGGATAACGGCAGCGTTGTCACATATAACCTTCTCTGCAACGGGAAACCCTTCGGCGAGGTAACTGTTGAAGAGGATCTGTCAAAGGCCGGCGAGGTAAAGTTCGGTATGCTCCCATGGAAGATCAAGGGCAGCTCCTTTAACTTCTCCGATCTTTACCATACACTTGAAACTGTTGCTCCTGCCGATTATACGGTCCTTCTCAACGGCGTGCCTCTTGATAAGAGCTGTATCGTGGAGGAGGGTATCGAGTACGATGTTCTCTCCCAGTACTACAACGAGTATCCCGACCTTCCCACAAAGGTCAGGTACAGCTACGACAAGGCCATCGGAGACCTTGAGTTTACATACAAGGATAAAGACGGCAACGACACCGTGATCGATCCCGATTCGGATGACTCCCAGTTCGTGGTCGAGTGCTCCGAGGAGCAGGCTGCCAGACTCAGCGAGTTCGGCACAAGATTTGCCGACAGATATCTTAAGTTCTCCTGCGGCCTGACCGGTATCGGGACTCTGGTGGGATATGTGCCCAAGGACAGCGAGCTGTGGAGCCGTATGGAGCTGTTTGCCGAGGACGGTGTGGGCTACAGCCATACATCCTCCTTCAGACTGGACTCCTGTGACCTTAACGGCGCGGTCGAGCTGGGCGGCGGTTACTATCTGTGCGATATGACCGCGAACACGACCATTACCTACACAGGTAAGGGCAACAACGGTGTGGTAGAAAATGTCAACAATATGAAATTCATCTGCCACGATGACGGAGAAAACATAGTTGTCGTGTCACTTGAGCTTTACTGATGAAACTATTCATGCTTCGATCCCGCCGATCGAAGCATGAAGCCTGTTCATCAAAGGAGAGTTTTTAATGGGTTTACGGGAAGATTGCCTGAACAGCGTTGCCGTCGTTCTTCCGTCACTGGATCCAAACGGCAAGTTTGCGGAGGTCGTGGACGGACTTCTGACGGCAGGCTTTAAGAATATAGTAATTGTCGATGACGGAAGCAGCGAGGAAAACCGGCATTGGTTTGATGACGCGCAGAAGCATCCTCAGTGCACTGTAATTCATCATGGGGTGAATAAGGGCAAGGGCAGAGCGCTGAAAACGGCTTTTGAGTATGTTCTGAAAAATCTGCCGGACTGCATCGGCGCAGTCACCATAGACGGTGACGGACAGCATCTGACCAGGGACATCATTGCCTGCGGGGAGAAGATGATAGAGCTGGGGGATAAGGTGATCCTCGGCTCAAGAGATTTCGACCGGCCCGGTGTGCCGCCAAGGAGCGTTGCCGGAAACAAGACCACATCCATGATGTTCAGAATCGCTTTCGGGATAAAGATCAACGATACCCAGACGGGCCTGAGAGCGATACCAATGTCACTGCTTGAGAGAATAATGAGCGTTGAGGGCGAGCGCTTTGAATATGAGACCAATATGCTCCTGTGCATGAAGTCATGGGGCATAGAGTGGTTTGAACAGAAAATCGAGACGGTATATGACGAGGAGAATTACAGCTCCCACTATAATGCCGTCAAGGACTCCTGGCGCATATTCAAGGTGATGTTCAGATTTCTCAGGAACGATGCTCCCTTCAGATTTGCCGTGAGCGGTATTATTTCATGGCTCATAGATAACGGCTTGTATCTGGGGCTGAGACTTCTGAACGGCTCCCGGAACTTTGCGATCATCGCACAGATAATTGCCAGAGTGGTGTCCTCACAGCAGAATTTCCTTATGAATAATTATTATGCCTTCCGGGGCACGGAAAAATTCTGGCCGTCAATGCTCAAATACTACTGCCTCTGTATTCCCCAGACGCTTGTTTCGCTGGGCTGCATGGAGCTTGTGGTAAAGGTATTCGGTGTGACAAGCCCGTTTTTGGGAACTGTCTTCAAGATCATTGTGGAGCTGTTCCTGATGGTGATAAGCTATTATGTCCAGAAAAAATGGGTGTTCAGGAGAAAGAAATAATACCATTTAGTAAACTATCCCCGTACCGGAGAACTGTTTTCCGATACGGGGATAGTTTGTATATCAATGTATACCGGCAATAAGGAGACAGAAGTATGCGGTAGGTATGGCGAAAAGAAGGCTGTCGGCTCTGTCGAACACGCCGCCGTGACCGGGGATAAGATTTGAAAAATCCTTTACGCCGATCATGCGCTTGAAAAGGGATTCGGCCAGATCGCCGACCTGACCTGCGGTGGAGGAGACGAGGGCGGTCACCATGCACAGCCACAGGGGGAGCGGCTCATAGAATCTGAGAAGAAACCAAGCCAGAGCACCGAATACCACAGAGGCGGCGGCGCCGCATATACTGCCCTCGACGGTCTTTTTGGGAGATACGCTGGGGGCCAGCTTATGCTTGCCGAAGCGGCTGCCGCCAAGGAGGGCAAATGCGTCACAGGATGCGGAGGCTAAAAACGCCAGACCGAGAGTTTCAAGCCAGATATTACTGTAGCTGATGTCCATCATAATGCCGAAGAGCATACAGGGGTATGTAAGACCGGCCAGAGTGAAAAGAGCGCCCTTTCCCGCAACGCGCTTATGGATAACACCGGAGAACAGGGCGAGATACACGCTGACGACAAAGCATACGCTGTAGGCAAAAATACCGGCATCGAGAAAGGTGAGCACAGTCTGCCCCCCAAGGTACACGAACATGACCCAGAGGGTACATCTCGCCTCAAGCCGCTCAACGCTCTTGCTGTACTCATACGCGCACAGCGCACCCATGAAGGTAAAATAAAGGACCCTTGTAACAGGTGACAGAAACAGGCATATCAGAGTAATGGCAATAAGCACAACGGCGGACACTACACGGGTTTTCAAGACTACAACACCTCTATTCCCTCAGAGAAAAGCACCGGAGAATACTTCAATATTAAGATATCATAATACTCATTATTTTTCAACATAAGCTTGCTCAATTTTATCCCGCAGCCGCCGCGGATATACCATATGGTGGCACCATGATCGTAAAAGTATAAAAATCAGGGTGAAAATCGGCGGGAATTGCTATTGTACCCAATAGAGCTATGTGTTATAGTATATTCAGCTTTATTGAATAATAACAGGGGGATACAGTATGTACAAAGATAAAAAAATATGGCTCGCACAGACTGCGGAGGGCAAAGACCTATTTCTTCTGCCCCAGATGGCAAACCGACACGGACTGATCGCCGGCGCTACGGGAACAGGAAAGACCGTCACCATGAAGGTGATGGCCGAATCCTTCTCCGACATGGGAGTGCCTGTTTTTCTGGCGGATATAAAGGGTGACCTGAGCGGAATGTGCACCAAAGGAAAGCACAGCGACAGTATGGCGGAGCGCATAGAGCGGTTTGGCCTGACAGGTTTTGAGTACACCGATTACCCCACAAGGTTCTGGGATATTTTCGGCGATAAGGGTCATCCCGTGCGCGTCACCATCTCCTCTATGGGCCCTGTGCTGCTGGGAAGACTGCTGGGACTCAGCGAGATCCAGACCGGCGTTCTGAACATCGTGTTCAAGGTGGCAGACGATGCGGGTCTGCTGCTGCTGGATCTGAAGGATCTCAGAGCGATGCTCCAGTATGTTGGCGATAACAGAGCCGAGTTCACCACCGAGTACGGCAATGTATCGGCCGCCAGCATCGGCGCTATACAGCGGGCGCTTCTCTCCTTCGAGGACGAGGGCGGGGAGCAGTTCTTCGGCGAGCCGGAGCTAAATATCAAGGACTGGATGCGCACAGACTCCGACGGCAGAGGCTATATCAATATCCTCTCCGGAGAGAAGCTTGTCCAGAGTCCCACTGTTTACGGCACCTTCCTGCTGTGGATGCTGACAGAGCTGTTTGAAAATCTCCCGGAAGTGGGCGATGTGGAAAAGCCCAGACTGGTGTTCTTCTTTGATGAGGCCCATCTTCTGTTCACGGACTGCCCCAAGGCGCTGATCCAGAAGATAGTTCAGGTGGTAAAGCTCATCCGCTCCAAGGGCGTGGGCGTGTATTTCATTTCCCAGAGCCCCTCGGATATTCCTAACGATGTACTGGCCCAGCTCTCTAACCGCGTCCAGCACGCCCTGAGAGCCTACACTCCCGCCGAGGAGAAGGCCGTGCGCACCGCGGCGAAGACCTTCCGTGTTAATCCCGCTTTCAAGACAGAGCAGGCTATTATGGAGCTTGGCGTGGGCGAGGCTCTGGTCAGCTTCCTTGACGATGAGGGTATTCCCGGCATGGTCGAGCGGGCATCTATCCTGCCGCCCCGGAGCCTTATGGGTCCCGCTGACGGGGATAAGGTGCAGAAGCTCATCGTGACCGACGAATTTGACATCAAGTACCGCGAGAGCGTTGACAGAGAATCTGCCTATGAGATAATCAACAGGGCCAGGGTCGAGCTTGAAAGACAGCAGGAGGAGGCCCGTCAGGCGGCAGAGGAGGAAAAACAGCGCCTGAAGGAGGAGGCCGCCGCCGAGAGACAGCGCCTGAAGGAGGAGGCCGCCGCAGAGAAGGCCGCCGCAAAGGAAGCCGCCGCCGCCGAAAAAGCGGCCGCAAAGGAAGCGGAGAAAAAGAAGAAAATGGCGCAGAAGGCAGTATCCAGCGCGGCATCCTCTGTTATGGGCTCACTGAGCACCAACATAATAAACTCCGTCATGGGCGGCAAGACCACCAGCGGCAAGACCATTGCCTCCAGAGCCGCAAAGAACGCACTGAGCTCCGTCATGCGCTCCGGCTCCACCTCCATTATCAGGGGTCTGTTCGGAAATAAGAAGTAATACTAAGCACTGATAAGAAGAAGACAAAGATTTGCGAGGAAAAAATGCGCTGGACAAGGCAGCTTCCGCAGAGCATAATGGAGATATATGGTCAAGGAAGCTAACGAAGTACGGCACAGTTTTTACCGCAAAGATTGTCTGATTTCTATCAGTGATTAGTATAATACCGATCGAAAAAACGACAGCCACCGGATCGTTCCGATGGCTGTCTTTATTTATCTCAGTGCCGGCTCAAAGGATTTGCCGATGGGCTTGCCCTGAGCGTCGTATTCGATATCCTCCATGAGCATGGGGTCCACCTTACTGCGCTTTTTGATCACCATACCCTGACCCTGATTATTGAACACCCAGATCTTATAGCCGGGGGCTTCGGGATCGGGCTTGTTGAATACTCCGGTGGAGTTCAGGCGACAGAACTTCTCTCTGCCTTCGGGGGTATCCAGCAGATCGCCGGGGCCGCTGTAATACATCTCGTCCTGCTGAGCCTTCTGCTTGAAGTCCTCCCAGTCCTTGTCGTCAACCTTTAATACATCTCTGGGATCTATCATGGTATTTTCCTCCGAAAATTTATTTTTTCATCACGAATGACCTGGAGTCAACGGCGCGCATCGTGGCCAGAATACCGTCGAGATGGTCATACTCATGCTGAATAAGCTCGGACATATCATTGTCCATGGCTTTCTCCTGCCGCTGCCAGTTTTCGTCGGTATAGCGCAGGATACAGTGGCGATAACGGCGAACTTTGACAAGAAGCCCGGGGAAGCTCATGCAGTCATCCATAAGCTCCATCATCTCATCACCCACAAATTCAAGGCTGGGATTGATGATCACATAGGGTCTGTCCGTGAGCATACAGATAATGCGCTTGGAGACACCGATCTGCGGCGCGGCAATGGCGCGGCCAAAGCCAAGCTCCCGCCGGATGGCCCGGATGCAGTCAAACATATCCTCAAAAACGGGCCGAAGCGATTCAAGCTCATCCTCTCTGACCTCATCGCAGACCTGATACAGCCGCTCATCACCTAACAGAAGTATTTCCCTTTCCATGCTTATCCCTCCATTTATTTCCTCTCTCCGAGATTATTACACCGGATATTATCATCAGCGAACCTAAAAACGCAAGCGGGGTTATTTTCTCTCCCAGAATGAGATACGCGGTGAGAATAGTAACGAAAGGCTCAATATACACAAAGCTGTTCGTGACCACGGAACCGAGACAACGGAAGGCCTCGTTCCACATCAGATAGCACAGACCGCTGCCGAAGAAGGCCAGAACGAAAAGACTGCCCAGCATATCGAAGGACGCCAGGGGCGCGGGGTCAAAGCCCTTCCCCTCAATGAGAAAGACGGGGATCAGGGTTACAAGGCCGAAGAAAATAATGCGCCGGGTGGACAGGATCTGATCGTGACCGGCCCCATAGCGGATGTTGAGAACAGAATAAACCGCCCAGCTGACTGCCGCAGCCAGAGAAAGAATATCACCCACGGGCCTGAGCTTCAGAACAAAGCTGCCGTTGAGCACCACTAAAATAACCCCGAGAAATGCGACAGCCGAGCCGATAACAGTCCACCGGGTTATCTTTTCCATACCGAGAAGATGGGACAGGACGGCTGTAATAACGGTGGTAAAGGTGACAAGAATACTCACATTTGAGGCATAAGTATAGGAAAGAGCGTAGTTCTCGGCAATGAAATAGAAGGATACTCCGCTTATACCCATCAGGAGATAACAGATATTCTCCTTCAGACTCAGCTTCAGAAGCTTCGGCCTGAGCACCAGAAGCATCAGATATGCAAGCGTAAAGCGAACAGTGACGATCTGAACAGGGGAATATGCCTCCAGCATTATCTTGCTGAAAACAAAGGTTGAGCCCCATATCAATATGGCAGCCGAGGCGAGGATAATGCCTCTGAGTCGTGTGTTCTTTATCATAGAGTCTCCAAAAAACAAACTGCTCTGTCACTGTTTGGCACCGAAAGCGAATTATTCAGCGATTCCCTAATACAGCGAGAAATGCTCCGGCTTCAGCTTGTATTTGACGCCGGATATGAGACCCATCGCGCCGTACATCGTCATCATTGACGAGCCTCCGTAGCTGAAGAAGGGAAGGGTTATACCGATGACCGGGGTGATGCCGATGCACATACCGATGTTTATGAAGGTCTGGAACGCCACGGCGGCGGCGACACCGATGCAGATAAGCATATCGAAGGTGCGGCTGGATCGAAGACCGATGCGCACACAGTGGACGATGAGGATGCCCAGAAGCACCATGACCACAAGACAGCCTATCATGCCCAGATTTTCCCCCACACAGGAGAAAATAAAGTCCGTGTGCTTGCCGGTAAAGACAGTGGCCCGGTGCCCCTCCTCCACACCGGTGAGACGGCCGGAGGCGAGGGTAAGCTTGCTCTGGGTCGTCTGCCAGGTGATGCCCCAGCCATCAGGGTCAATGGACGGATCGTAAGGGGCGATAAGGCGCTGTTTCTGATAATCCTTGAGAAAATATGTCCACAAAAGGGGAACGGCGGCCGCGACGACCGCGCCGCCCAGGGCAAACCAGTACAGCTTCACCCCCACGGCGAACATCATCGCAAGGAATATGAACAGAATGATGGTTGCCGAGCCCAGGTCAGAGGAGACGACGACGATAGCGACGAACACCAGACCGAAGTGAGCGGCCATAGACACAAGGGACCAGAAGGAGTTGATATCGCCGTGGTCTTTAATGTAGGTCATCTGCTTTGCGGAGACGACGATATAGATGATCTTGATGACCTCGGAGGGCTGAATACCGATACCGGCAAAGCGTATCCAGCTCTTGTTGCCGGTGCCGTCGTCCTGACCGAAAATAACCAGTGCCACAAGAAGCAGGATATTGATGCCGACCAGTATCTTCCACTGTGAGCCCAGTATGTCGGCGTCCAGTATCGTCAGGACGAAAAACATGATGATGCCCAGCACCATTGAGAAGAGCTGAACCACAATAAACTTGGTAGGATTAGACAGAGCGCCGCCCGCGGTCATGCCCGTGACGGCCATGTTGATGACGATGACTCCGAAAACGGAGCACACCGTACACAGGGCAAGCAGGAACATATCTCCACGCCTGAAGAAATCCTTTATGAAGGGTTTTATCTTGCTGACCATAACCTCGCCTTTCGGCAAAATATGCCATATTCACATATTAATTATTTATATTTTAGCACATTATTTCTCTTTACGCAATGTACAGAATAGTGGTATAATAACAAAAGCGTGAATTGACTTCAACAGTAAGTGCGTAAACTTTTTTCTCCGGAGGAAATATGTCCGTATTTTTCAGCAAAAGTGAACATGATACGGAACAGATCGGTGAGCGCCTTTCCAAAAATCTGCCTGACGGCACGGTGGTGGCCATGTACGGTGATCTCGGCGCCGGAAAAACGGCCTTTGTGCGCGGTATGGCCAGAGGCATGGGTCTGAGCTGCCGTGTCTCCAGCCCCACGTTTACCATCGTCAACGAATATCTGGGTGAGCGCCAGCTTATCCATTTCGATATGTACCGGCTGTCCTCTGCCGATGAGCTTTTTGATATCGGCTGGGAGGACTATCTCGCCCGGGGCGCCGTATGCGCCGTGGAGTGGAGCGAGAATGTGAGGGATGCTTTCTTCGGGGACGAGGTGAATGTGACCATCGAGAAGCTTTCCGATAACGGGAGAAGGATAACCATTGAGGGGGCGGAGCTATGCTGATACTGGCGTTTGAATCATCGGCAAAGGCCGCGTCCGTCGCTCTGGTGCGTGACGGAGCAATGGTCAGCCAGTACAGCCAGTGCAGCGGCCTGACCCACAGCAGAACTCTCCTGCCTATGGCCGAGGATATGCTGAAAAATGCGGAGCTGAGCATCAGGGATGTGGACCTTATCGCGGTGGCTCACGGCCCGGGCTCCTTCACCGGCATACGCATCGGTGTTTCCACGGTCAAGGGACTGGCATGGGCCGCCGAGAAGCCCTGCACAGGCGTGTCCACTCTGGAGGCAATGGCGTGGCACGGTGTTATGGCCGGCGGATTTGTGTGTCCGGTCATGGACGCGAGACGGCAGCAGGTGTATAACGCCCTGTTTAAAATAGAAAACGGCAGACCTGTGAGACTCACAGAAGACAGACCGATCGCCCTGTCAGAGCTCTCCCGGGAGGTGAAAGAGCTGAATGCTCCCGTGCTCCTTGTGGGTGACGGGGCAGGGCTTGCCAGGGCTTATTTTGACAACGACGGAATCCCCTGTGTTATGGCACCTGAAAATCTCCGGTATCAGAGCGCGTGGGGCGTCGCAATGGCTGCCGCCGACAGAGAGCCCGGAACAGCCGACAGCCTTCTTCCCGTATATCTCCGACTGTCTCAGGCCGAGCGGGAGAGGCAGGAAAGATTAGCAGAGAAATAATATTTACAATAAAAGGAGAAACTCAACATGAGCAAAGTGTACGTATTTGACCATCCCCTTATCCAGCATAAGCTGTGTATTATGAGAGACAAGAATACCAGCGTTAAGGAATTCCGTGAGCTGGTCAGCGAGGTGTCGATGCTGATGTGCTATGAGGCCACCCGCGACATGACTCTGGAGGATGTGGAGGTCGAAACTCCTGTGGCTATGGCGCACTGCAAGCGTCTGGCCGGTAAAAAGGTGGCTATCGTTCCTATCCTCAGAGCGGGTCTTGGCATGGTAGACGGTATGGTAAATATGATCCCCGCCGCAAAGGTCGGTCACATCGGCCTGTATAGAAATCCCAAAACTCTTGAGCCTGTGAAGTATTACTTCAAGATGCCCCCCGATATTCAGGAGAGAGACATTATCGTTGTTGACCCCATGCTGGCGACCGGCGGCTCCGCATCCGCGGCTATCACCTTCCTGAAGGAGATCGGCTGCACTCATATCAAGCTCATGAGCATTATCGGCGCTCCCGAGGGTATTGCCCGTATGCAGAAGGATCATCCCGATACTGACATCTATGTTGCCGCACAGGATGAGCATCTGAATGAGCACGGCTACATCGTTCCCGGTCTGGGCGACGCGGGCGACAGAATTTTCGGCACCAAGTAATATAGGCACCACCGCATAATACGCCTGCGGTATCTACCGGATAAAATGTGCCCCCCTCTGTGTAAGTTCGCGTAAGCCAAATCAAAGATTTGGACGCTCACTTATCATTTAGTCACATTTTCTTGCAATACACAAAGTATTCCTGCGAAAAAGTGCCGTCATCAGAACCCATTTTCTCTCGGTATCTGCTCTTGCCGCATTATGCGGTTTGCCTACAGACAATAATCATTCCGGGAACATATCAAATTGATATGTTCCCGGAATTTGTCTAATATTGATAATCAGTATCAGAACTGCTGATAGATAAAGGGATTTGCGCCGGTACAGGCCAGACCTATCGTAATGCCCGCGAAGACGAAGAAGATCAGCAGACCCTTCACCGTGCCAAGATCCACGGTCGGGTAAAAGCCGCAAAGCTCTGTACCCTTTTTCTTTGAGCGGATAATGGCGGCGGCTTCGCCGATAATCAATGAACAGATCCCGAAAACGGCCCAGAAGCTGGGGAAGATCACACCGCTTTGCCATGTGAATATGGCGGAAAAGATCCTGCCGACAGTGTCGAAGCTGTCCGCCCGGAAAAATACCCATGCGGCACTGACAAACAGGAATGTGAGCAGTACAGAGACGGCGTTCCGGATCTTTCCCGGGACTTTTCCTCCGCGCAGCTTCATCCATGCCTTGTGAATACACAGCGCCGCGCCGTGGAGAGCGCCCCAGACCACAAAGGTCCATGCCGCGCCGTGCCACAGTCCGCCGATGAGCATGGTGAGAAACAGATTGATATATGTTCTGACAGGACCCTTTCGGTTGCCGCCCAGCGGGATATAGATATAGTTCTTCAGCCAGTCTGACAGGGTAATGTGCCAACGCCGCCAGAACTCGGTGACATTCTTTGACAGATAGGGCAGATCAAAGTTTGCCGGAAGCTCGTAACCCAGACACCGTGCACAGCCCACGGCCATGTCTGTATATCCGGAGAAGTCGCAGTATATCTGCACGGAGTAGGCGATCACCGCGAGTATGACAGTTACGGCGTGAAACTCCGCGGGATTTGAGTACACCGCGTCAACAAATACGGAGATATTGTCCGCGATGACCAGCTTTTTGAAAAGGCCGAAGACAAAAAACTGCACTCCCGCCGAGAGCCCTTCAAGCGTCACGCGCCTGTCCTCACTCAGCTGGGACAGAAACACAGAGGACTTTACAAGGGGGCCCTGAACTATCTTGGGGAAGAAGAATATCAGCAGCGCGAAGGACACGAAATCCCGCTCCGGCTCCGCCCTGCCGCGGTATATGTCTATGATGTATGCCACGCACTGGAACACATAGAAGGAGATACCCAGGGGGAGAATGAGCTTTAAAGCCCCGGCATCACCAAGACCCAGCACGGCGCAGAAGGAGGACACGAAGAAGCCTGCGTACTTGAACGCACAGAGCACGATAAGCGGTATGAGCACACCTATTACAGCGTGTGCTTTTTTCTTTGTTCTGCCGAGAAGTCTGCCCACCTGCCACACAAAAAAGCAAAGGGACGCAAGCATCACGCAGCACAGAGCGTCCCACATGGCGTAAAAGACAAGGCTGAACAGAAGTAGTATAATATGCCTCGCCCTGGGGGAGTTGAATTTAAACCCCCGAATATTGGTCAGAGCCAGAGCGCCTGTACACAGGGCAAAGAAGAAAATGAATTTAAGACTTGAAAACGCCATGCTCAGCCCTCCCTTTCCGCTATCGCATCACGGATGCAGCGGGCAAAGAGACTGTGCCCCCAGACATTCATGTGTCCCTGACCGGGAACGGTATTGAGAAAGCCGTAGGGGAGCCTGTGAAATTCGTTGTACCCCTCAACAAAGCTCCCGCAGGCGTCAACAAACAGTATGCCCTTATCCTCGCACATGGCGGCAAAGCGGGCCGCGGCGTCAGCGTCCTCCGACGAACAGGCGGTACCGTCGGCATCTACCAGAACCGGTGCGTGATAGGCGATGACCGGAGAAACACCGTGCCGGCGGCACACCTCTCCTATAAAGGTCAAAAGCTCCTCTGTTTCGTCCCAGCCGGTATATTCCGCCGGGTCAGCGGGGAGCTCAGCGTCATTGTCCGACAGCTCATCCTGCAGTCGCGTATACGCAAGACGGAGGAAGGGCAGCCTCTGAACTATACCGATGACACCGCCGCTGTGAGAGGGTATCTCGGGAAGAGTGCCGCTCAGTACCCTGTCAATATCCTCGGGAGGGAAGCAGAGCTCGGAGGTCTCGATGACCACATAACCTGCGGGGGCGTAGGTGTTGACAGCGTCCTCCAGATGCTTTGCACAGTATAGCAGGGTATGGCCGGAGATGCCGATATTGTAGGTGTATTTTTCGCCGCCGAACAGCCCGTTCAGAACGGATGCGGTATTATCCTCGGGGGATATGTTCATGCCCTCCATATGGGACGAGCCCATAAGGAGAATGTCGATTCTGTCGTCGGCACTGTGATCGGGCAGATTTATAAAGCCGTCATTGTCGGTACGGCCAAAGGAATAACCCTCGGTGCCCTTTATGTATCTCCGGCTCGCCTGCCATCTGTACTCGGTAGCCCCGGAGGAGTTTGCATAGTGTACGGGAATATCATAGTACCCCAGACACAGCACGCAAAGCAGCGCCAGAGCCATAAGCCCTGCCGCTGCGGCTTTTATTATCCATAGGAATGTCCGGCGCATCACAAACCAGTCCCTCAAAATCAGACTTGATAGTAGTCCCTGTACCATCGGGCAAAGCGTCTCAGCCCCTCACGCAGGGAGGTGTCGGGCCGGAAGCCGAAGTCCCGCTCCAACGGCCGGGTGTCGGCATATGTAACGGGCACATCACCGGGCTGCATGGGTACAAGCTCCTTATGGGCGTCAAAATCATAGTCCGGGGGCAGAACTCCCGCGCTCACCAGCTCCTCCGACAGTATCTGCACGAAGTCCAGCAGATTTTCCGGATGGCTGTTGCCGATATTATACACGGCATAGGGCGGTACGGGCAGACCGTCAGCGCCCACGGTGCGTTCGGGGGCGTGCTCCATGACACGGATGATACCCTCGACTATGTCGTCGATGTAGGTGAAGTCACGCCTGCAGTTGCCGTAGTTGAATATCTTTATCGTGTCGCCCCGGCGCAGCTTGTCGGTGAAGCCGAAGTACGCCATATCGGGGCGTCCCGCAGGGCCGTAGACAGTGAAAAAGCGAAGGCCGGTGCTGGGAATATTGTAGAGCTTGGCATAGGCGTGATCCAGCAGCTCGTCGCTCTTCTTGGTGGCGGCATAGAGGCTTACGGGGTTATCCACTCTGTCGTCGGTGGAGTAGGGCACCTTTGTGTTGCTGCCGTAGACAGAGGAGGATGAGGCATAGACAAAATGCTCAACGCCGGGGCCGCCCTCATCATAGGAGTGGCGGCAGGCCTCAAGCAGATTGTAAAAACCGATGAGGTTGGACTCAATGTACACATCCGGGTGGTCGATGGAGTAGCGGACTCCGGCCTGGGCGGCAAGATTTACTATCACAGAGGGTCTGTACCCGGCAAAAAGCTCCTCTACCGTTTCCCTGTGGGCAATATTACCCCGGATGAAGGTGAAGCGGCCGCTGACAGACTCACTCTTTTCCCGCAGAAGGGACAGACGGTATTCCTTCAGGGACACATCATAGTAGTCGTTCAGGGTGTCGATGCCTATAACATGGATGTCCGGATAACGCTCCAGCAGCTCAAGGGAGAGGAAAGCGCCTATAAACCCGGCGGCCCCGGTCACAAGTACGGTGCGGCCGGTGAGATCTATATTCCTGTCAAGCATACTGTTTATTGCCTCACTTCCTGCATATATGCGGATATGACCTGCTCCCGGTCAAACATTTCCTCCATGCGCCGCCGTCCGCGGAGACCCATTTCGGCCTTCTCCCCGTCACTGAGGGACAGGAATTCCTCGACCTTTTGAATAAGCTCCTGCGATGAGCCGGGAGTGAAAAGATACCCGGTGACGCCGTCCTCCACGACATCCCTTGAGCCGGGGATGTCTGAGGCGATGCACACTCTGCCTGTGGCGGCCGATTCCAACAGCACATTGGGTACTCCCTCTCCGCCCAGAGAGGGGAGAATGGTACAGTGGCACTTTTGTATCCGGCTGCCTATGTCCTTGCAAAAGCCCAGATAGTTAATTACGCCCTGCTCATGATATTGGGGGATAACGGTCTCAAAGGCGGGATCGTCGATAAAACCGGCCATATAGAAGCAGGTGTTGGGATACTTTGCGCGGATATACCCGGCGCAGTCCAGATACTGTCTGATGCCCTTTACGGACACGATGCGCCCGATATAGATGAAATTCACCGTATCGCAGGGCGGAAACTCATGGAGCGAGTGCTGCTGCAGATTGACGCCGGAGCCGGGAAGCATGGCGTAATTATCCCCCACCATGCGGTGGGAGACAAAATAATCGCGGTCAGAGCTGTTCTGGAAAAAGACTTTATATGCCTTTTTTACACCCAGCCTGTAGAGCATCCTGGCGATACGGCTGAGCATTCCTTCCTTCAGAAAGGTGGCGCCGGTGCCGGTGATGTTGCAGACCTGTCTGTATTTCATACCCGAAAGGGCGATCGCACCGTAGACATTGGGCTTTATGGTATAGCTGAATATGATGTGGGGATCAACGGCCGGAATGAGCCTCCTGTACGCCGTTATGAGCTTCATATCCTCCACCGGATTCATCCCGTGGCGAGACATGGGCGTGGGGATGATCCGACAGCCCAGAGCCTCAAAATAGCGGTTTCTTTCATCCTCCGGCTGAGAGATGACAACATCGTAGCCCTCCGAGCACAGCCGCTCAATAAGCTCACGGCGGAAATTATAGAGAGTAATAAAGTGATTTGAGAGAAACAGAACGGTTTTATTCTTATTTTCTGCCATTGGACAGATACTCCTCTACCTCCCGACGGAGGCCGATCTCAAATTTCTCCGGCACATAGCCCATGTCCCGGACGGCGTCTTCATGGCTGAAGGAACGGTCCTCACCCATTCTGAGCACCTTCTCCTCAAACCTGGACCTGTTTCCGCGCAGCACATCGATCGCTCTGCCCGCGGCGGCGGCGGGCTTCACCGGAAAGCTTATGTATTTCGTTTCCCGGCCAAGATACCGGCCGATCATATCGGTAAGCTCATGGATGGTGATCGCCCTTTCACCGCTTGCGAAATACTCAAGCTCCGGCAGCGACTCATGGGTGATGGCCTTGTAGTAAAGCTGACCGAGATCCCGGGCGTTCACCGGCTGGATAAGGGCGGAGCCATGATCTATCTCAGGCATCAGCGGGAAACGGTCTACCATGCGGATGAACTTTGATATGTTGTGGTCACACATATCGCCGAAGATCATGGTGGGGCGCAGTATGGTAATATTCATGCCGCGGTCAATATACTGCCGCATATCCTGTTCAACACGGATGTAACTGGCACAGGCCTTTTTGTATTTTGAATAAATGCCGGAGGTGTGGACAAGGATGATATGCTTTGCCCCGCCCATCTCCTCAACAGCCTTGAGGAGCGAGGGGGTACGGAAAATACCGGCAATATGAAGAATAGTGTCGGCGCCTTTCACAAACCGGCACAGATCCTCATAACAGCCTGCCGAGCCAACGCATTTTTCAATATCCAGCCCCGAGTTGTCCAGAAGCCTTGCGTCGCTGGTCTCTCTCAGCAAACAGCGGACAGTATCGGGAAATCTGTTGTCTGTTAACTGCTGCACCAGGAAACGGCCGCTATGTCCGGTGATGCCGGTTACTGCTATCATTTTTTGTTCTCCTTATCAAGCGTACCTGTGCCGCCCTCCACTACATCCTTGTGAGTAAGCACGTTCCAGCCGGTGAGAAAGATGATCTTCAGATCAAAGAAGAAGCCGATGTTCCGGGCATATTCGCCGTCGAGCCTTGCCTTTTCCTCCAGACTTATCGAGTCGCGGCCGTTTATCTGGGCCCATCCGGTGAGACCGGGGGTCACGGCATTGGCGGAATATCTGTCGCGCAGCTCCACCAGATCGAGCTGATTCCACAGGGCCGGACGGGGACCCACAAAGCTCATTTTCCCGGTGAAGATCTGGAACAGCTGGGGAAGCTCATCAAGGCTTGTTCTGCGTAAAAATTTACCGATGGAGGTGATCCAGCGATCCGGATCCTCCAGCAGATGGGTGGGAACATCATGAGGGGTGTCCACCTTCATTGAGCGGAACTTGGCAATATTGAAAAAGCTCCTGTTGATACCGAAACGCTTCTGACGAAAGAAGACAGGCCCCGGATCCTCGACCTTTATACACAGAGAGATAATGAGAAAAAACGGGGAGAGGATCACTATGGCAAGGGCAGACAGAACAAAGTCAAACACCCTTTTAAAAAGCTTTCTGTACAGCATATCTTTCTCCTGTTAATATGTCGGACATTGCTACAATTTGCCTTCCCCTTCCGCAGAAGGGGAAGGAGGACCGCTTGCGGTGGATGAGGTTATCCCCTGCACGCAGGGATGAATTGTACCGCAGTCCGACAGGAGAAACCTCATCAGTCACCAGTGTGCGCACTGGTGCCAGCTTCCCCT
>JAZUJF010000110.1:0-2072 GCA_045642585.1 Candidatus Limivicinus sp. | reverse complement strand
CGCTTCGCGTCGGCATAAAGCGTACAGAGAACATTTCATCTTACCGCGCGAAGCAAAGGGATAATTATTTATCAGGACACCAGATCGGATATTCTGTCAAAGAGGCCGCCGGAAAAATGTCCGCCGCCGCCGATGCCGCCGCCGTCAACCATGTCATAGAGGTTGTTGATCATATCGCTGATGGTGTCAAGTCTCGCAACGATAGTCTCCAGAGAGTCCATAAGAGTGATGACGGTATTGAGCATCTGGCTGACCTGATTGATATCGATGCTGTTAAGAGCGGAGAGCATCTGGCTGACCTGATTGATATCGACCTGATTGAGCTGAGCGAGCATCTCGTTGGTGCCGTCGATATTGGCCTTGTTCAGCGTGTCAAGCATCTTCTGGGTGCCGGAAATATTGGTCTTGTTCAGCGTATCCAGCATATTCGACACGGCCTTCACATCCACCTTGGTAAGCTTCCCCAGCATATCGTTCAGCCCCTTGATGTCCACCTTGTTCAGGCTTTCCATCATATCAGGCAGCTGCTTTAGGGTCTCGGGCAGCTTCTCAAACATATCGGGGAACTTGTTCATCAGATCCTTTGCCGCGGCCAGATCCTTCTTCACCGTCTCCACCGTGGCAGGCAGCTTGTCTATCGTCTCCTGCATCTTCTCCGCGTCAAGGCTGTTGAACGCCTTGACCGCCACGGTCAGGTTGTCCTGATTGATCTTCTGCAGCAGCTTGCCGTAGCCTTCGTTGACCCTGTAAACAGTCACGAAATATGTAACTATGGGGGTGATGAAGATAGCGAGGGTCAGCAGCAGGGCGGTGACGATGGACAGAGTGGTTATCAGCTTGCGCTTTCTGCGCTTTGCGTCCGCCTCGGCATACGCCTCCACCTTTCTTGTCAGCTCGACAACAAGGCCCTGAAGATCCTCGGGCTTGTTCTCCTCCTGCCCGACGGCCTGAGTCTGCTCATTGATCTTGTTCTGATCGGTATTGTTTTCCATTCTTTTTGCTCCTTTTCTGTGAATCTATAAACAAATCATGTGTCCGAATAGATCATCGCGGCGGCGGGGATCTGTGTACCCGGGGTGACGGTAATGCCCGGGCCGCAGGTGGCAACGCCCCAGTCCTCCGATCCGTCGGGGGCCGAGCCCACATGGGCGCCGGCGGAGATGACGGTGTTCTCGCCGATTATGGCGTATTCCACGGTGGCGCCGGCCTCCACCACAGCGCCGGGCATCAGCACGCTGTAAAGGACGGTAGCGCCCTTGCCGACGGTGACATTGGAGGAGAGAACGGAGTTCTCCACATAGCCGTCGATCTCACAGCCCGCGGTCACTACGGAGTGGACGGTCCTTGCGTCCGGCCCCACATAGTGAGGAGGCTCCACCGGGGAGTGGGACATGATAGGCCACTCGGGGTCGTAGAGGTTGATGAGAGTGGTGGAGAGCATATCCATATTGGCGTCCCACAGGGAGGTGATAGTGCCCACATCCCGCCAGTAGCCGTCGAAGCGGTAGGGCCACAGCTTCTCACCGGCGGCGAGCATTTTGGGGATAATGTTCTTGCCGAAGTCCTTGGAGGAGTCGGGGTCCGCCTCGTCGGCGATCAGGTATTCCCGCAGCTTCTTCCAGTTGAATATGTATATGCCCATGGAGGCAAGATCGCTCTTGGGCTGTCTGGGCTTTTCCTCGAACTCGTTGATGTAGCCGTCCTCGCCCACATTCATGATGCCCATGCGTGTGGCCTCCGAGAGAGAGACCTGCTGCACGGAGATGGTGACGGCGGCATCCTTTGCCTTGTGCTCCCGGAGCATTTTGGCATAGTCCATCTTGTATATATGGTCGCCGGAGAGTATCAGCACATTGTCCGGGTCATAGTTCTCGATAAACCCGATATTCTGATAGATGGCGTTTGCCGTACCCGTAAACCATGAGCCCTTCTCGCCGGCGCTCTGGTATGGCGGCAGAATGAACACACCTCCGTCCGTCACATCCATATCCCAGGCCTGACCGCTGCCGATATAGGAGTTGAGCTGCAGGGGGCGGTACTGTGTCAGCACACCCACAGTATCAATGCCGGAG
>JAZUJF010000109.1:0-4255 GCA_045642585.1 Candidatus Limivicinus sp. | reverse complement strand
GGTTGCCCCGTCAGGGGCGAGAAACGGGCGATTATAATAATCTTTACTGTGGAAGCGGAGCTTTCGCAGTAATACTATATTGTATATGGCAATACCGCATAATGCGGCAGGTAAGGCTGCCGAGAGAGAAATAATCAGTTATTATCTGAAGAATAATCTGAGATCTGTCAGTCCTGAAAAGCTTTTTTCTGAGGCTGTTTAGATAAATCTATTAAAAAGGAATTGATCAAATGGATATTAACGCCCTGTCTGAAAAGCATGACGCATATATTATCGAGCGTCGCCGTTACTACCACGCCCATCCTGAGCTGAGCTTCCAGGAATGGGAGACCACAAAGGCTCTTATCGCTGATGTCGAGGCTATGGGTCTGTCTGTTCAGACCTTTGAGGATTTCCCCGGTCTCGTTGCCACTCTCGATTCCGGCAAGCCCGGCCGGACGGTCATGCTCCGCGCTGACATCGACGGTCTGCCTGTCCTTGAGAAGACCGGTTTTGACTTCGCATCCGAGAACGAGGGCGTTATGCACGCCTGTGGTCATGACACCCATATCGCAATGCTGCTGGGCGCAATGAAGATCCTTATTGACTCCAAGGACCAGCTCAAGGGCAAGGTCAAGTTCATCCTCCAGTCCGGCGAAGAGATGGCCCACGACGGTGCACAGTACTATGTTGACCACGGCGTATTGGATGGCGTGGATGCTGTCTTCGGTATGCACACCTGGGGCACTCTGGACTCCGGCTTTGTCTCCGTTGACGGCAGCAACCGCATGGCCTCCTGCGACAACTTCACCTTCCACATCAAGGGTCTCCAGTCCCACGGCTCCGCCCCTCAGGACGGCCACGATGCCATCGTCGCGGCTTCCGCTGTTGTTCTGGCGCTGCAGACCTTCGTCAGCCGCGTAAACAACCCCATCAATCCTCTTGTTCTGTCCGTCGGTAAGTTCCACGGCGGCAGTATGTACAACATTATCTGCCCCGATGTTGAGCTGGTCGGCACTATCCGCACCTACTCTCCCGAGCTTCGCCACGAGATGAAGGATAAGATCTATTCCATCGCCTCCAACGCTGCCGCCGCATACGGCTGCACCTGCGAGCTGGAGTTTGACCCCAAGCTTCCCGCCGTGATCAACAGTGACCCCGAGCTGAATGAGGTCGCCATGAACGCCGCTCTCAAGCTGTTTGGCAGCAACGGTGTCAAGTCCATGCCCGCTCTCATGGGCAGCGAGGACTTCGCCATCTTTATGGATAAGGTTCCCGGCTTCTTCTGCTTTGTCGGCTCCCGCAACCGCGAGAAGGGTCTCGTCTACACCAACCATAACGAGAAGTATTCCGGCGACGAAGAGATGCTTCACAAGGGCTCCGCTCTTGCCGCACAGTTTGCTATTGATTATCTGAACAATAAGTAATACCGTTTTCCCCCATCCGGAAAAAACAGACTTTGTATAATTTGTTGATGGACATTCACATTTATTGTAGTATAATATTACCGCACAATGTGTCATATATTGTGCGGTAATATTAAAACAGAAAGCATAGTCAGGAGATCATAATGGAAAAGAAAGTTTATGAAACTTATGTTTCCCTGCTCCATGATGAACTGACAATGGCGACGGGCTGCACTGAGCCTATTGCCATCGCGTTCGCTGGCGCAAAGCTGCGCGAGGTGCTCGGTGCCATTCCCGAGTGCTGTACCGTGTATTGCAGCGGAAATATGGTAAAGAATGTAATGGCCGTCACCGTGCCCAACTCCGGCGGCGCCAAAGGCATCGATACCGCCGCCGTCCTCGGCATTGTAGGCGGAGATGCCTCTCAGGTGCTGGATGTGCTGCACGACATCACTCCCGAGCATATTGCCACTATGGACAAGCTTGTAAAGGGCGGTATGTGCAGGTGCGAGCTGGTCGAGGGAGTGGCAAACCTCTATATCCGCATTGAGGCCAAGGCCGGAAATGACACCGCTCTCATAGAGATCCAGGATTATCACAGCAACATAACCCGTATTGAGCGCAATGGCGAGGTTCTTTTGGACAAAGCCGCAAAGGTGGGTGAGGTCAAGGCATCCGCGGACAAGTCCCTTCTCAATATGCGCGATATAGTCGCCTTTGCTGAGGAAGTGGATCTGGATGATGTGCGCGATGTTCTTCTCAATCAGATAAACTGCAACAAGGCCATCTCCGAAGAAGGTATGCTCAATCCCTGGGGTGCCCAGGTTGGCCGTACCATTGCGGAGGGGCCCGACGGCAACTCTCTTATTAACCGGGCCCGGGCTTTTGCCGCCGCCGGCTCCGATGCCAGAATGAACGGCTGCCCCCTGCCGGTGGTCATAAACTCCGGCTCCGGCAACCAGGGTATAACGGTATCCATGCCAATTCTGGTATATGCCAGAGAGTATGATATCCCCGAGGATAAAATGCTCCGCGCTCTGGCTCTGGCAAATCTCACTTCTCTCCATGAGAAGCGCTACATAGGCTCTCTCTCCGCATATTGCGGGGCAACCAGCGCCGCCACCGCGTCTGCCTGCGGTATCGCGTGGATGCTGGGTGCGGACTACGATGTTATCTGTGGCATTATCACAAACTCCATCAATACCATAGGCGGCATGATATGCGACGGGGCCAAATCCTCCTGCGCATCCAAGATCGCCTCCGCCGTCGGCATGGCTCTGCTGGCTCTGGACATGAGCCGCAAGGGCAGAGTCTTTAAGCCCGGTGAAGGTCTTGTGGAAGATGATATAGAGCAGACTATCGCATCGGTGGGCCGTATGGGTCGCCAGGGAATGAAGAGCACAGATGTGGAGATACTGAAAATAATGCTTGGTCAGTGACCTTTATATTGAAAGGAAGCGCAGGAAATGTTCAAAGAATTATCCGAAAAATACTACCCGGAGATAAAGGCCATCCGTGAGGATGTCCATCGTCACCCTGAACTCAGCTTTAAGGAAGAGCGCACCGCGAACCTTATTATGGACAAGCTGAGGGAGTACGGCGTTGACTCTGTTGAGCGCTGCTGGGATACCGGCGTTGTGGCGGTCATCAAGGGCAGCAAGGGTGAGGGCAAGTGCATCGCCATCCGTGCCGATACAGACGCTCTGCCTGTGGGCGAGGAGACCGGTGTCGAGTTCGCATCAGAAAATCCCGGCGTCATGCACGCCTGCGGCCATGATATCCATGTGGCGAACCTGCTGTGCGTGGCCCGTCTTCTGTGCGATAAGCGCGATGAATTCCCCGGCTGTGTCAAGCTCATTTTCCAGCCCGCGGAGGAATCTGCCAATCCCTCCAACCCCAAGGGCGGCGCACTTCCTATGATAGAGCACGGCTGCATGGAAAATCCCCATGTTGACGCCATTATCGCCATCCACAATATGCCCTCCAACGACAAGCCCGGCGTTTTCGGTCTGAAAAAGGGCGTTGTCACCTCCGGCTTTGACCTCTACCGTTTTGATGTCCACGGTACTGCCGCTCACGGCTCTCAGCCTCACACCGGCCACGATGCCGTTCTGGCCATGAGCCAGCTGGTCGTTCTGCTGCAGCAGGTCGTCTCCCGCAATATCGACCCCCTCAAGACCGGTATTCTCACCGTGGGTACCATCTCGGGCGGTACTGCCATCAACATTATCCCCGCAGAGTGCACCTCCGGCGGCGTTTTCCGCTACTATGACAATGATACCGCGAAGGTCATCAAGGAGAACACTCTGAATATTGCCAGGGGTGTTGAGTCTGTCTCCGGCTGCAAGATCGATGTCCACGCTCTCAGCGGCTACGCCTGCGTTGACAACGACAGCGACCTGATCGACATCTGCGACGCGGCTCTCACTAAGGAGCTCGGTGAGGATATGATCTATCATATGGACGCTCCGGCCTCCGGCTCTGAGGACTTCAGTGCATATAATCTCTATGCCGGTGTTCCCTGCGCCCTTATGTGGGTCAACGCCGCTCCCTATCCCGGAACCAAGCTCTCTGTCCTGCACGCCAAGGACAACTGCGTCAGCTCCGATATGATAAAGGACTGCTCCTCCGGTCTGGCAAGGATCGCGGTCGAGTATCTGAACAAGTGATCTTTTATCAGAAAGCGCAATTACTTCAAAACCGGCACGAATTATCGTGCCGGTTTTGCATTTTATACTAAGCACTGATAAGAAGAAGACAAAGATTTGCGAGGAAAAAATGCGCCGGACAAGGCAGCTTACGCAGAGCATAATGGAGATATATGGTCAAGGAAGCTAACGAAGTACGGCACAGTTTTTACCGCAAAGATT
>JAZUJF010000108.1:0-5236 GCA_045642585.1 Candidatus Limivicinus sp. | reverse complement strand
AAAAGTGCCGTCATCAGAACCCATTTTCTCTCGGTATCTGCTCTTGCCGCATTATGCGGTGTTGCCGTAATATATTATCTAAGTAATCGCTGATCGATCTGCTCCCGTCGAATTGATCACCGCTTACCCTAAGGACAAAACATGTCGGAAATAGTAGTTCAGGGGCTGCGCCATACATACAGCGTGGGTACCCCCTTTGAAAAAGTCGCAATAGACAATATAAGCGTGACCATCCCTCAGGGACAGCTTGTGGGCATCATCGGTCATACCGGGTCGGGTAAATCCACCTTTATCCAGCACCTCAACGCCCTCTATGCCCCTACCGAGGGCAGGGTCACGGTGGGGGGCGTGGATATCAACGCCACAAAGCTCACCCGCCGGGATGTAAAGAGGCAGGTGGGCATGGTGTTCCAGTATCCGGAATATCAGCTCTTTGAGGAGACTGTTTACCGGGAGATCGCCTTCGGCCCCAGGAACATGGGATGGAGCGACGGGGAAATTGACAGCGCCGTGCGGGATGCGGCGGCCTTTACCGGTATTCCGCAGGAGATGCTCGAGGAATCACCTCTGGAACAGTCCGGCGGCTGGAAGCGTCGTATAGCCATAGCCGGTGTTATTGCCATGCGCCCGGAGGTCCTCATTCTGGACGAGCCCACGGCGGGTCTTGATCCGGCCGGATGCGAGGGCATCATGGAGAATATCCGCGATTACAGGGAAAAGACAGGCGCCACCGTCATTATCGTGAGCCACGATATGGACGAGATGGCCCGCACCGCCCAGAGACTGCTGGTGTTCCACCGGGGCAGCATAGTGATGGACGGAACACCGGAGGAGATATTCTCCCACAGCGAAAGGCTGAGGGAGATGGGGCTTGATGTGCCCCACTCGACCCGTATTGCCGATGAGCTGCGCAGGAGGGGAATAGCACTTCCGGGAAATATCTGCACCCATGAGGCACTTTTATCCGCTGTCCTCAGGTATAAGGAGGCGGAGAAATGCTGAGAGATGTCACACTGGGTCAGTTTTTCCCCGGGGACAGCGTAGTTCACCGGCTTGACCCGAGAACAAAGCTCATTCTCGTAATAGTATATATCGTGGGACTGTTTCAGGCCGTTGGCTGGGTGGCGTACATCACAGTGGCCGCGGTCACATTCCTGTGCATGGCTCTGTCAAAGATCAACCCCAGAGTGGCCTTCAGGGGTCTCAAACCCATGATATTCATTATCTGCCTGACGACCCTGCTGAATCTGTTCTATACTCAGGGCACCCCCATCCTCCCCGGATGGCCCATAACCTGGGAGGGCATCGAAAGAGCCGTGCAGATGGTCCTGCGCATCACCCTGCTCATTACGGGCACGTTTCTTCTGACCTATACCACCTCTCCCATAGCCCTGACCGACGGCATGGAGAAGCTCATGAACCCGCTCAAGAGGATAAAGGTGCCGGTACATGAGATGACCATAATGATGAGCATGGCTCTGCGCTTCATCCCCACCCTTATCAGCGAGACCGACAAGATCATGTCCGCCCAGAAGGCCAGAGGCGCGGATTTTGAGACCGGCGGCCTTGTGAAGCGGGCAAAGGCTCTGCTGCCGGTGCTTGTGCCGCTGTTCGTCTCCGCGTTCAGGAGAGCGGATGAGCTGGCCGTTGCCATGGAGAGCCGCTGCTATCACGGCGGCGAGGGCAGGACCAGAATGAAGAAGCTGAAATTCGCGACGATCGACTATCTGGCACTTGTCTGGGGCGCTGTGTTCCTGGGGGTCATGATCCTGTTGAAGAGGCTGGGAATATGAAGAATATAGCTCTGTGCCTGAAATACGACGGAAGCAAATACCACGGCTGGCAGGTCCAGAAGAATGACATCACCGTGTGTCAGACTCTGGAGGAGGCCATATCCCGGGTCACCGGCGAGAGCATAAAGCTCGTGGGCTGCGGCAGGACTGACGCCGGCGTCCACGCTCTGCGCTACTGCGCGAATTTTCATTCCGATACAAGAATACCTATGGAGCGGCTGCCTCTTGCCATTAATTCCAGATTGCCCGAGGATATATCCGTATATGCCGCCGTCGAGGCGGAGGATAGCTTCAATGCCATCGGCTCGTGCATAAAAAAGGAATATGTATATAAAATATTAAACAGCAATATTCCCGATCCTTTTCTCGCGAAAAGAGTGTGCTTCTACCCGCAGCATCTGGATCTTGAGCTGATGCAGCGTGCGGCAGGGGCCTTTGAGGGCACCCATGATTTCAGGGCTGTCCGCTCCGTGGGCACCGAGACCAGAACGACAGTACGCACTGTCCATTGGTGCAAAGCCGAAAAAGAGGGCGACATGATAACCGTAACTGTGTGCGCCAACGGCTTTCTCTACAATATGTGCAGGGCTATGGTCGGCACTATGGTCTACGCGTCCTACGGGAAGCTGCTGCCCGAGGATATTCCCATGCTGCTTGAAAAGGGCGACAGGCGGCTCACCGGCCCGACAATGCCCCCACAGGGACTGTACCTGAACCGTATCTGGTATGAGGGCGCTGTGGGAGAAATGATGGAAAGTATTTGAAAAAGCTGTGTCGGCTACAGTTTGTTCACAATAATGTGGTATAGTACCGTTCGTCCGATAATCTATGCAAAGGAAGTCAACTACATATGAAGATCGTGATCGATGTTATTCTTCTTCTGATAATCGTTCTGTGTACATGGAACGGATATAAGCGCGGCCTTGTGGGCGGCATAGCCTCAATACTGGCCATAATAATAGCTCTCTTCGGAGGAAGCCTGTTGGCCTCCACATATTCCGGCGAGATCGTTGCCACCATTGACCCCTTTGTTGACGGCTATATCTCCTCCGCGGAGAACAGAGAGGCTATCCTTGAGGATATGGGTTACGCCAACACCGACCGCTCCCTGAACGATATTCTCGCTGCCGACCCCGGACTCAGAGGCGGGTATGCCCTCCGCTGCTTCAGGTCTATGGGTATTTATGACCGTCAGGCCGAGGCTATGTCCAAAGAGGCCGTGGCACTTGATGATGAGGATCCGTCGATAGATATGACAGACGCGGCCGTGTCCGTGCTGGGCTCTACGCTCACCTATGTGGCGGCGATGGCGGGGGCGTTCCTGCTTATCCTTATTCTGCTGACAGCTATTGCCAATGTGGGAAATCTCTCCTTCCGTATTCCGAATATGGAGCTGTTGGATGAGATCGGCGGGGCTGTGATGGGCGTTTTGCAGGCGGGACTGTACTGCGTCCTGCTCAGCTGGCTCTTCTGCTTCCTGGGTCTGATCATCGGAAAGGATACCGTCGGCTCCACCGTGCTGTGTAAATTCTTCCTGCATTTTGACTTCATTACGACCGGTCTGATGTAGCTTTTTTGCAAGGATCGACCTTGCTTCACCATAGGAGGTGCAAAAATGAAAACTGCAATGTGCTCCCGCTGCGGCAGGAATGTAGCGGTCATATTTATTACAAAAATAGAAAACAACGAGACTAAAAACGAGGGGCTCTGCTTCAAGTGCGCGAGAGAGATGCACATAAAGCCCATCGACGATATAATCAACAAAATGGGAATTTCCGACGAGGATCTTGACAGTATCTCCGGGGACATGATGAACGCTCTGGGCAATCCCGAGGATCTGCCTGCTGTCAGTGACGACGATGTGAATTCCGAGGACGAAGGAAAGACCGCCACCTTCCCGTTCCTGTCCCGCCTCTTCAATTCCGGCAATATGCCCGAGCCTGTAAAAAGCTCCGAGCAGCCCAAGGATGCCCCCAATACCGGCGCCGCTCCCAAGGCGCCCAAGAGAAAATTTCTTGACAGCTATTGCATCGACCTGACCGCCCGGGCGAGAGCCGGACAGCTTGACAGCATGATAGGCCGTGAGGAGGAGCTGGAGCGCGTTATACAGATACTTAATCGCCGCCAGAAAAACAATCCCTGCCTCATCGGTGAGCCGGGCGTGGGCAAGACAGCTATTGCCGAGGGTCTTGCCCAGCGGATAGCAATGGGGAATGTGCCCTTCAAGCTCCAGAACAAGGAGGTCTTTCTCCTTGACCTCACCGCTCTTGTGGCCGGGACTCAGTTCCGGGGCCAGTTCGAGAGCCGCATGAAGGGACTTATTGAGGATATACGCAGGCAGGGTAATATTATTCTGGTCATTGACGAAGTACACAATATCGTAGGTGCCGGCGATGCGGAGGGCAGCATGAACGCCGCGAACATCCTGAAGCCGGCCCTTTCCCGAGGCGAAATTCAGGTCATAGGTGCCACTACCTTTGCCGAATACCGCAAGCACATAGAAAAGGACTCCGCCCTTGAGCGCCGCTTCCAGCCGGTAACTGTCAATGAGCCATCCATCGACGACAGCGTGCGCATCATTGAGGGCATCGCCCATTACTATGAGGAGCACCACGGCGTGCGCATCTCAAAGGAGATGTGCCGTCAGGCCGTTATCCTCTCAGAGCGATACATCACCGACCGCTTCCTGCCCGACAAGGCCATCGACCTTATCGACGAGGCCTGCTCCGATGTGAACCTGAAGGATAAGAATATAAACCGCCGTATGCTTGTAAAGCGCGACCTTGAGAATGTCCGCTTTGAGCGGGAGGCACTCATGTCTGCCGATGCCCCCGAGGGCGTTGAGATGACAGACGAGATGCTGGATAAGCGCTATGCCCGCATCGCCCAGCTCAGATCCAGGGAGATGCAGCTTGAACAGGAGCTGGCGGAGCTGGATGCCCTGCCCGCGCCGGAGCTTACGGTCGGCAATCTCGCCAGAATAATCGAGCTGTGGACAAAGATTCCCGCCTCCTCTATCCGGGAGGATGAGCTGGAGCGGCTCAGTAAGCTTGACGAGCGCCTGAAGGAGCACGTGGTGGGACAGGATGAGGCTATCGCCTCAGTGTGCGCCGCCATCAAGCGCAACCGGGTCGGACTGAAGGTCAAGCGCAAGCCCGTGTCCTTCATCTTCGTGGGCGGCACAGGCGTAGGCAAGACCGAGCTTGTTAAGCGCCTTGCCTCCGACCTCTTTGACTCGCCCGAGTCACTTATCCGCCTTGATATGTCGGAATTTATGGAGAAGTTCTCCGTCAGCCGCATTATCGGCTCCCCTCCGGGATATGTGGGCTACGATGAGGCGGGCCAGCTCACCGAAAAGATCCGCCGAAAGCCGTACAGTGTGGTGCTGTTTGACGAGATCGAGAAGGCTCATCCCGATGTGATGAACATTCTCCTCCAGATAC
>JAZUJF010000107.1:0-4315 GCA_045642585.1 Candidatus Limivicinus sp. | reverse complement strand
CCTTGCGATCCGACTACTAACTCCGATTGTTCCGTACTGACATAATAGGTCGTTGCGTAACCCGGTAGTCCCAATTTGAGATTACCCGCCGTGCTCGCGTTATGCGAATTGATCTCCTGATACTGATAGTACGCTAAAGCGGCGCTGATGACGGTGATCTCATAGGTCTGCCCGTCCACGGTGACCTTCATCCACTCCTCGGTGGTGAAGGGCCGCAGCGAGATAAGCACCCACTGTGCCTCCCCCGTGATCGCATTCTCCATCCGATCGGCGTAGAGAAGCTCCTCGTTGCTGACGGAGACCTCGGTGATCTCGCCCAGAGGGATATCAAGCGAGTTCAGCACATCCGTAAGCTGGGCAACTGTGCCGCCGTCCATGACGAAGGTTTTGTCGTTATATGTGAACTCGACCACATAGTAGGAGAAGCTGTTGGTCTCGACGCTGATCTCCGTTCCCGCGATGAAGGCGGACTCCGCATCGGTCCCGGACTCCGTCCCGGTCTCCGAAAGGATATTGCCCACCTCGGCCGCCAGCTTTTCGGCGTGGAGGCTCTCATCCTCAGCCGCACCGCTGACATGGTAAATGTCCACATGGGCGGCCTCCGTCACCTTCTTCTCCAAAGAGAAGCTGACGCTGACCTTTCCGGCCTCCGTGTTCGGCTCTATCTCCGCGCCGTCAAGCATCACCTTGATATCAAATCTGTAGGAGCTGTTGACCCGTCGCCCGTCTTCACGCAGAGGCTCCACCGCCTCGTCCACGGCGATGCCGACCTCAATGTTCTCTATGGTGCCGCAGACAAGCTCCGCGCCCTCCGGAAATACGCCGTAGGGAGCTTCCACCGTTATTTTGACGCCATCGACCACCTGACTCCGGCAGAAGGGATGGCTATCCTCATATTCCTTCCTTGTCATGCCGCACAGACGGCATACGCCGTCCTCGCCGAACTCATGGACGCACTGAGCCTGTATAGAGAGCCTGTACTCGATCTCGCTCAGGCCGCAGAGAGTGCAGACCCCGTCCTCGAATTTATGCTCGCAGAGAGCCTGCTGCTTCTCCTTATACTCCGCCTCGCTCAGGCCGCAGAGAGTGCAGATGCCGTCCTCGCCGAACGCATGGACGCAGAGAGCCTGCTGCTTCTGCTTATACTCCGTCTCGTTCAGCCCGCAAAGAGTGCAGATGCCGTCCTCGCCGAACGCATGGACGCAGGTCTCGGGATCGGCTATGGTGCTCTCCTGCTTCTCCCCGCAGAGCGTGCAGACCCCGTCCTCGCCGAATTCATGGGTGCAGGGCGGCTGCGTTCTCTCCGCGTACTCCGCTTCGCTCAGACCGCAGATCGCACAGACCCCGTCGGCGGAGAACAGATGCTGACAGGCATCCTGCGCTTCTCTGCGCGCGGCGTTAAACTCCGCCTCGCTCAGACCGCAGAAACGGCAGACGCCCTCGGAAAAGTCATGGGAGCACTCGCCCTGTTTCTCTTCCTCCTCGAACATCTTTTCTATCAGGCTTCTGTTATCTCCCTCCGTGTGCCGGACAGTCTGACCGTCCTCCCCTGCCCCGGAGTCGGGAGCCGCCGACTGCTCGGGAGCCGGGCTCACCTCTGTTATCGTCTGTGCGCTCTCCACCATTTCAGCGAAGGTCTGCACAGGCAGCGCGGAGAACAGTACCACCACGCTGAGTAATAATGACAGAAATTTCTTCATGTTTATTCTCCCTCTGTCTCCTGAAAAATTTCGCCATAGCATTCCATTTTAATTTACATAATATTATATAATAATATTATAATTTACATAATAAATTACCATGTCAATGGAAATATGTAAACTGTTTTTTTATTTTTCGCGTGACTTTCTTTTGACATTTGTTGTATTTTTATGTAATTTTTAGAAAAAATTGACTTTTCCTGAAGTAAATATTATAATAATAGAAGAAATTCAACTACGGAGGGCGATCCGATCATGCTCGACTCACTTATACTAAGCTGCTATGAGAACGGCTATTCTACAGCTATATACAACGGACTTCAGTACTTCGCTGTCTTTGTCCAGCTGTTTGCGCTTATCCTCACCCGAAAAGCCTACGGTTTTTCGCTCAAACGCACCGTAGTGCTGTTTCTCCTCATTTATCCCTTCATTCTGTTCTTCATTTATTTTGTTACCTGGGTCGAATTCGGATTTACGAACTGGGGTGCCAACAATACCATCCGGGTTTATGTATGGCTTCCGCTCCTGATGCTCGGCTATTCAAAGCTTCTGAAGATCCCCTTCGGGAAGCTATGCGACTTCTTTTCACCGACCTTTCCTCTCGCTTTTGGCGTCGGTCATGTCGGCTGCATCTTTGCCGGTTGCTGCCACGGTTATCCGTTCAGCCACGGCATATACAATCCCGATCTTCACATGAGGCTCTTCCCCACCCAGCCTCTTGAGTGCCTTGTCTCGCTGGCTCTGGGCTTAATCCTTTTACGCTATGCCCGAAAGCGCGGGTATGAGGGCAAGGGGAAGGTAATGGCGCTGTTTCTGATCCTCGCAGGCTCGACCCGGTTCCTCCTCGAATTCCTCCGGGACAACACGAAGCTGTTTCTCGGTATCTCGGAGCTGGCCATCTGGGCGTTCCTTGCTTTCGCCGCCGGCTGCGTGATGATGTACATTATCTGCAAGGCTCCCGCGGCCAAAGCCGGGAAGAAAAAGGCCTGATCTCTTTCTTCCGAAAGGAACTGTTATATGAACGAAAACACTCCTAAGAAAACACGCATCCCGAAGGCGGTACGGGTGCTGGCGCTTATTCTCGCCCTCCTGTTTGCGGCGGAGATCATTTTCTCCAATGCCACGGCCATCAGCTTTTCATCCAAAAAATATGCCGATTCCGATTATGAGCAGGCGGCAGAGGTCTTGGAGCGGAATGACTCCTATCTTACCGCCGGGCGTCTGAGCCGTATGCGTTCGGTGATCTCCATGATCGGTGAGCCGAAGACCTATGAGCAGTTCTCGCTGTTTGCCTCCGTCGCCATTGCCGACGAGGAATATGCCAAGGCCGCCGATTATCTGAGTAAGGCCGTCCCTCTGTACAGCGGAGACGACAAGGGGCTTGCCGCCGATTATGTGAAGATCGGCTGTCTCAAGGCTCTCTGCAAGAGCTGGGATACCGCCTCCACATGGTTTGAAAAGGCCATCGAGCTTGACGGTGAAAACCACGATGCCTGGCTCATGCTCTGTCAGGCCCGTCTTAATCAGGGCAGATATGAGGACGCGCTCTCCGCGCTGGAGACCTATTCCTCCTTCCGGGGGCTGAGCCCTCTGGAATATGAGGCGCTTATCCAGCTTCAGACCGCCCTCGGGAAGTATGATGAAGCGCTTGCATCCTGCGACATTGCCGAAGCCAACGGCAGCGCGGCGGCAGATATAGCCCTTTACCGCGCACAGCTCTATTACACGAAAGGCGAAATCGACACCGCTCTCGCACAGGCCGAGGCAAGCCGGAAGGCCGGTGGGGATCCTGCCGGGGTCAACGCCATAATCGCCCTGTGCCATGAGAGCCGGGAGGACTTCGCAAAAGCCTCCGCCGCATGGCAGGAGCTTATAAACAGCGGAAAAGCGGATGTGTCCATCTATCAGCAGGCGGCGCAGGACGCATATCTGGCCTCCGATCTCGACACCGTCATCCGCGTCAGTGAGGATGCCCTCAAAAAGTTCGGCGAGAATGAGGACACGCTGGTTTTCAAAAAATGGCTCGGCGTCAGCTATTTTGAAAAGAACGATCTGGCAAAGGCAGAGGTTAATCTCACCGCTATGCTGGAGAGCGGAGAATCGATGCCTGAGCTCAATTATCTCCGCGGTATCTGCGAAATGGGGAGTGAAAAGTACGAAGCCGCCGTCGCGGATTTCACCGCCTCCCTTCTCTCGGAGGAGCTGATAGACGAGGCTTTGTATAATCGCGGGCTGTGCCGGATCAAGCTGGGCAATACCGACGAGGCCGCGGCCGATTTTCAGGAAGTGATCGACCGGAACAAAAAGCCGGAAGTGATCGACTTGATCTGCGACCTGCTCCAGATATCACGGGATCAGCTGGAAGCGGAAAGCGAAACGAAGTAGAGCGTGCGTCAATCCCGCGCTTCCCGACCGCAGGGACACACGGAAATATTATCCAGACGAAAAAGAGCCTCACCGATGACTGGTGAAGCTCTTTTTTCAATCTTTAAATCCGGCAATCTATTTGTGTGGAATACACTAAAAGTATACCGGGTTAACTTTACAGCACTTTTTGATTATTCAGTGAACATTATCTATGATAGGCGGTTCAAATCCACCCACCGCTAACTTTT
>JAZUJF010000106.1:0-12128 GCA_045642585.1 Candidatus Limivicinus sp. | reverse complement strand
GGTTCTGGGTACATATGATTATGACCGACTCTGCGATGCCCTCGTCGAGCTGATAGAAAAGGACGGGGCAGGAGTATGAGCGAGCATACCCCGTTACTCACGATTTTTCCCGGTCTTGAGAGCGTGTCAGGTATGGCGGGCGGCCTTGGGAAGGCCTATGTCACCGATGTGCAGATAGACAGGGGAGAGATGACGATGACCGTTGCGGCATGGTTTGCCGCTATGCCCTCTCCGGTTGACATAAGTACAATCTCACAGCGGCTGAAAGGGGAGTACGGCCTGAAGGGTGTGGGCATTTTGCCCGATTATCCCAGAGTAGAGAAGGCATCTGACTCCAGATCCCGCCCGGTACACCAACCCGGGGCCGCACCCAGCGGCGATGTGCTGATGGGCAAGGCAATAAAGCAGCGCCCTGTGCCTATGAGTACCCTTACTCTTGAGTCGGGAAAGGTCACTGTTGAGGGAGATGTGGTGGCTGTCACGAGCCGCGTGCTGGCAAACCGGGGCAGCGCCGTGCTGTGCTTTGACATTACAGACAGGACAAATTCTGTCCGCGTCTCCAGATTTCTGCGCTCTGATGACGACCAGAGCATAATAGACAAGATAGCCGTGGGTGACCATCTGTTCATTCAGGGCGAGATCATCTATTCCAAATATGACGATGATATGGTTCTTGACCCCAGAGCCATTATGAAGGGCAAAAAGTATATCCGCCCGGATAACGCGGAGGAAAAGCGGATAGAGCTGCATATGCACACCCGCTTCTCCACAATGGATGCCCTGACAGACCCGGGGGAGGTGGTAAAGCGCGCGGCATACTGGGGAATGCCCGCCATCGCTGTCACTGACCACGGGGTGGCACAGGCCTTCCCGGATATGTGGAAGGCGGGAAAAAAGCACGGCGTCAAGATCATCTACGGTCTTGAGTGCTATTACCTCAATGATATGGACGGCAACAGTGCCGTTATCGGCAAGAGCAAGCTGCCGATAAATACGGAGTTTGTTGCCTTTGATATTGAGACCACGGGCCTCAACGCCATGAATGACCGCATCACCGAGATCGGTGCGGTGATCTTCTCGGGAGGCGAGATCAGGCAGGAGTTCAATACCTTTGTTGACCCCCAGCGGCATATACCTCCCGACATTACCCAGCTGACCGGCATACGCGACTCGGATGTGCAGGGTGCGCCGCTCGAGGCGGAGGCTCTGAGTATGTTTATGGAGTTTGCGGGCGACAGACCCCTCATTGCCCACAACGCCCATTTTGATGTGGGCTTCATGACGGGCGCCGCAAACCGCAGCGGTATCCGTTTTGCGCCGGTGTTCATGGACACTCTGGCTCTCAGTCAGGCTCTCTGCCCGGAGCTGAAGCGCTTTAAGCTGGATATTGTTTCAAACCATCTGGGGCTTCCCCAGTTTAACCATCACAGGGCCTCCGACGACGCCATGGTGGTGGCAAGGATGATGGATAAGTTTATACCGATGCTCTCCCAGCGGGGTGCAAAGACCGTCGATGATATAGAGAAGGTTTACCACGAGATCAAGCGCACCGATGTGGGCAAGACTCACCATATGATCCTGCTGGTCAAAAACAAGGTCGGCCTTAAAAATCTCTATGAGATGATAAGCCAGTCCTATCTGAAGTATTACCACCGCAACCCCACTATTCCCAAGAGCCTGCTCATTCAGCACCGGGAGGGAATACTTGTGGGCTCCTCCTGCGGAATGGGCGAGCTGTACGGCGCCGTGATGAAAGGAGCGAGTGACAGGGAGCTGAAGAAGATCGCCTCCTTCTACGACTATCTTGAGATCCAGCCTCTGTGCAATAACGGATTTCTTGTGGATAACGGCATAGTCAGGGACGAGACCGTGCTTATGGACTATAACCGCACCATTCTCAGACTGGGCCGGGAGCTGGACAAGCCCGTTATCGCCGCGTCGGATGTTCATTTTCTGGACGCCGAGGACGAGCAGTACAGAAAGATACTCCAGGCGGCCAAGAAGTTCTCCGATGCGGACCGCTCCTGCCCCATCTACTTCCGCACCACCGACGAGATGCTTAAGGAGTTTGAGTATCTGGGTGAGGATGTGGCCAAAGAGGTGGTTATCACCAACACCCGGGCCATCGCGGATCAGGTGGAGGAGATCGAGCTTCTGCCGAAGGAGCTGTATGCCCCGAAAATTGAAAACTCCGCCCAGCAGCTGAAGGATCTGGTATATTCAAAGATGCACCGTATCTATGGCGAAAATCCGCCGGAGATCGTTCAGAGCCGGGTCGATGTTGAGCTGAAGACAATACTCGACCATCAGTACGATGTTATATATATGTCCGCTCAGAAGCTTGTGCAGAATTCCCTTGAGAACGGGTATCTGGTGGGCTCCCGGGGCAGTGTGGGCTCCTCCATGGTGGCCTTCATGTCCGGCATCACCGAGGTCAATTCTCTGCCTCCCCACTATGTTTGTCCCAAGTGCTGCCATTCTGAGTTCGTCACCGACGGAAGCTTCGGATGCGGCGCGGATATGCCGGAAAAGGATTGCCCCGAATGCGGCACAAAAATGACCCGTGACGGCTTCGATATACCGTTTGAGACCTTCCTTGGCTTCCCGGGAAATGAAAAGACCCCGGATATAGACCTTAACTTCTCCGGGGAATATCAGGCAAAGGCTCACAAATACACCGAAGTCCTCTTCGGCTCGGATCATGTTTTCAGAGCCGGAACTATCGGTACTTTGGCTGAAAAGACTGCCTACGGATATGTAAAAAAGTATCTGGAGGAGCGGGGCATCAAGGCCACCAAGGCCGAGGAAAACCGCCTCAGTCTGGGTCTTGTGGGCATTAAGCGCACGACCGGCCAGCATCCCGGCGGGCTTGTGGTCATCCCTCAGGACAAGGATGTGACGGACTTCTGCCCTGTTCAGCATCCGGCCGATGACCCTGACTCCGATATAATAACCACCCATTTTGAATACCACTGCATGGAGGCAAACCTCCTGAAGCTGGACGAGCTCGGCCATGATGACCCCACTATGATCCGCATGATGGAGGATATGACCGGCGTTGACGCCAAAACCATTTCCCTGTCAGACCCGGAAACCATGTCTATCTACACATCACCCGCCGCCCTGGGGCTGCCGGAGGATGACCCCATCATCGGCCGTACCGGGACCATAGGTGTGCCGGAATTCGGAACAGCCTTTACCAGACAGATGCTTGTGGACACTCAGCCAAAGCAGTTTGATACGCTGGTGCGTCTGTCCGGCTTCTCACACGGCACCGATGTGTGGGCGGGCAATATCCACGACCTGATAGTGAACGGGGTGGCAACGGTTAACGAGACTGTGGGCTGCCGTGACGATATAATGCTCTATCTTATCCAGAAGGGCATGGAGCCCTCTCTGGCCTTTAAGACAATGGAGGCTGTCCGTAAGGGTAAGGTCAAGAAATCCGGAGAATTTCCGGGCGATGCGGAAAAGCAGATGCGGGATCTTGGCGTGCCCGACTGGTATATCGAGTCCTGCCGCAAGATAGCATACCTGTTCCCAAAGGCTCACGCTGTGGCCTATGTTATGATGGCCTTCCGTATTGCGTGGTTCAAGGTACATGAGCCTCTGGCCTTCTATTCCGCCTATTTCTACCGCAGAAGTCAGAAGGGCGGCTTCGATGCCGGGATGATGACCGTGGGTACAGACGCTGTGCGGCGGAAGATCAACGAGATGCGAAAGCGCAATAACCTCACCGCGAACGAGGAGGATCTTCTTGTTACCCTTGAGGCCGTGTATGAGTTCAATATGCGCGGCTTCGAGTTCGCGCCTATTGACCTGTATAAGTCAGACGCCATAAAATTCCTCATAACCGAGGATGGCAGGCTCCGCCCGCCCTTTGTGTCAGTGGGCGGTCTGGGCGAGACTGCCGCGTGGGATCTGAGCCGCGTGAAGGATATGGGAAAGACCTTTATATCCATCGAGGAGCTGGGTCTTGCCTGTCCCAAGGTGAGTACAAGCCATCTTGAGACTCTCAGAAATATGGGCGCTCTGGGCGACCTGCCCGAGAGCAGTCAGATGAACCTTTTCGATTAGTCCCGCTGAAATCATACACGACGGAGGTACACATGAATATCTTCGACCTTATCGGCCCTGTAATGGTGGGGCCGTCCAGCTCCCATACTGCGGGCGCGGCCAGAATCGGCTTCGTAGCGGGCAGAATACTGGGCGAAAGGCCGGTAAAGGCTGATATAAGTCTCCACGGCTCTTTCGCGGATACCGGCATCGGACACGGCACAGACCGGGCGCTTATTGCGGGACTGCTGGGAATGAGACCGGACGACACCCGTATCCCGGACGCGTTCGCTATGGCGGAGGATCAGGGTCTGGAATACAGCTTCCGCACGGCGGACATCCCCGGTGCTCACCCGAACACGGTGAAGATGATCCTCGACGGCGAAAAGGGCACAAGGATGAGCATTCAGGCCGAGTCTGTGGGCGGCGGGCGAATTCAGGTGCGGGAGCTTGACGGAATGGAGCTGTGCTTCCCGGCGGAAAAGCCCACCATCATAATCCGCAACGAGGATCAGCCGGGGATAGTTGCCGATGTGTCCAATGTGCTTGCGGCTCTGGGTATCAATATCGCCACCTTCCATGTGAGCCGCAATTCCCGGGGCGGTGAGGCCGTGATGGTCATTGAGTGCGACTCGAAGATAGACGATGACCTTGCCAGAATGATAAGACGCATCCACGGCGTTATCAAGGCCGTTGTGGTCGATCCGGAATAACGGGGGAGGTAAAAATATGTTCCGCTCTGTTGAATCAATGATCTCCCGGTGTGAGGACGCAAAGCTCCCGCTGTGGGACTATATACGCCTGAGCGATGGGGCCGAGACAGGTATTTCCCCGGAGAGATCCTGGGAGATGATGGCATATCGGCTGGAGACAATGGCTCAGGCCGATGCCTCCTATGACCCGACCCAGCGCTCCCAGAGCGGGCTCTGCGGCGGCGACGGGGAAAAGATGCAGAATTATGTAAACTCAAATGACACCCTGTGCGGCGCGTTTCTGGGGGATGTCCTCTCAGCGGCATTGAGAATGGGCGAGTGCAACGCCTGTATGCACCGTATTGTTGCCGCGCCGACGGCGGGAGCCTGCGGTGTTCTGCCCGCGGTGCTGCTGAGCTATAAGAAGCACTATCAGGCTGACGATGAGCAGCTTATCAAGGCCCTGTATGTGACGGCGGGCTTCGGGTCGGTCATCGCGGAGAGGGCCTCTATATCGGGTGCCGAGGCGGGCTGTCAGGCCGAGATAGGCACGGCCTCTGCCATGGCGGCGGCGGCTCTCGTGTATCTCAGAGGGGGCACGAACAGGCAGATGGCCAATGCCGTCGCTTTTGCCCTAAAAAACATGATGGGTCTTGCCTGTGACCCGGTGGCGGGGCTTGTAGAGGTGCCGTGTGTCAAGAGAAACGCGGCCGGGGCTATGAATGCCGTTACCGCCTGCGAGATGGCTCTTGCCGGGATAGAGTCCAGAATACCGGCAGATGAGGTCATAGATGCTATGGGGGCTGTGGGCGCAGCCATGCCTGCCGCCATCAGGGAGACCGGAAGGGGCGGAGTTGCCGCAAGTCCCACGGGAACAGCCTTTCGGGAGCGGTTCTTCGGCAAAAAACCGTGATTTTGACGGGGAAAAATGGGTTGAAATCGAAAAAATCAAGTATATAATACCCGTTGGTATACAGATGAACAATAAAGGAGTTTGTTAATATGGTAAAAGTTGATCTTTCAGGTGCACAGCAGTTCTTTACCGGCGCGGGTCCGGACTATGCCCTTGCTGAAATCTCTCACAGGAAGATGGCTGACGGAACGGGCCTCGGCTCCGATTTCACAGGATGGCGCGTTCTGCCCCAGCGTATCAAGGACACTGAGCTTGAGGAGATCTGCGCTGTTGCACAGCTTATCCGCTCCCGCTCCAAGGCTCTGGTGGTCATTGGCATCGGCGGCTCCTATCTGGGTGCCCGCGGCGCTATTGAGCTGCTGCGCCCTGTGCCCGCCCCGGATGATCCCCGTATCTTCTTTGTGGGCAATACCCTGTCTGCCGACGCACTTTCGGATATTATAAATATGCTGGGCGATATGGACTTTGATGTGAATGTGATCTCAAAGTCCGGCACCACTTTAGAGCCCGCCGTGTCCTTCCGTATCTTCCGGGAGCTTCTTGCAAAGAAGTACGGGGACAAGGCCGATGAGCATATCTTTGCCACCACCGATGCCCGCCGCGGTGTCCTCAAGACCCAGGCAGACAAGAGCGGCTGGAAGACCTTTGTTGTTCCCGACGATGTGGGCGGACGCTTCAGCGTTCTCTCCGCAGTGGGTCTGCTGCCTATGGCGGTTGCCGGTATAGATGTGAGAAGAGTCATCGACGCGGCTATCAGGGAGATGGCGGCTCTGGATCTGCGCTCCGCCGATAATCCCGCATGGCAGTATGCCGCTGCCCGCCAATGCCTGTACGGCAAGGGCTACTCTACCGAGATCCTGGCCTGCTACGAGCCCAGCTTCCGTTTCATGGCCGAGTGGTGGAAACAGCTTTACGGCGAGAGCGAGGGCAAGGACGGCAAGGGCATATTCCCCGCATCCGTTGAATACACCGCTGATCTCCACTCAATGGGTCAGTATATTCAGGCCGGCAGACGGGATCTGATGGAAACTGTTGTCCGCTTTGACCACAGCCGCTGTGAGTTCAGATTCCCCATGGACGGGGAGAATGCCGACGGCCTCAACTACCTCGCAGGCCGTGACATCGCCGATGTGTGCACGGTGGCGGCCGATGCCGTAAAGGAAGCCCACATCTCCGGCGGTGTGCCCAATATGGTCGTCCATGTTGAGCGCCGCGATGAAGAGGGCTTTGCAGCGCTTGTCTGCTTCTTTGAAATGGCCTGCGGGATCTCCGGCCATATGTCGGGCGTCAATCCCTTTGACCAGCCCGGTGTCGAGGCGTACAAGAAGAATATGTTCCGTATGCTGGGCAAGCCCGGTGCCTGCTGATCGTTTTAAAAATCCCTGACAGTTCATTCGCGGACTGTCAGGGATTTTGTGTTTATAAATACATATTTTACGCTTTCCAGAAGCGGGGAACGAACAGGCACAGGATCGCATACAGCTCCAGCCGGCCGGTGAGCATCGTGAGGGTCAGCAGGACCTTTGAGAAACCGGAGAATATGGCAAAGTTTCCGCTGGGGCCTACAAGACCGAGACCCGGGCCCACATTGGACAGACAGGATATGGCGGCCGTGAAGTTCGTAGTCAGGTCATACCCGTCAACGGATAAGAGAAGCGTCACAGCCAGAGCCAGCAGAGCATAGAGACTGACAAACAGGTACACCGCGTTCACTGTGGAGCTGTCAACACGGCGCCCGTCCATGCGCACAGCGTTTATCTGGCGGGGGCGGATGATCTGCATGAAGTCGGCCTTGATCTTCTTGAACAGGATTATCAATCTTGACAGCTTCATACCGCCGCCGGTACTGCCCGCGCAGGCACCTATTATCATCAGCAGCACAATGACCGACTGAGAAAATACAGGCCATTGAGTAAAGTCGGCATTGCCGAAGCCGGAGGTACTGGTTACAGTGAGAACATTGAAGAATGAATAACGGAGCGCGGGAATAAATCCGCCGTACAGAGGGGATATGTTCAGACCGATGGCGACCGTTGCGGCGGCGACCATTGAGAAAAAGACAAGCAGCTCTTCGTTTTTCAGAACATCCCTCACACGCCCGAGGAGAATGAGATAGTAGAGGTTGAAGTTTACCGAGAAGAGCATCATGAATACTGCAACCACCATGTCAATGTATACGCTGTTGAACGCGCCGATGCTGGCGGCTCTGGTGGAGAAGCCTCCCGTACCGGCCGTAGCGAAGGAATGAAGCAGAGCGTCATAGAAGCTCATGCCGCCCAAGAGCAGGAGCACTGTCTCCAACATGGTCATGGCAAAGTATATGAGGTACAGGATACGGGCTGTGGTCTTTGCCCTGGGTACGAGCTTGCCTACCACGGGACCGGGAACCTCTGCACGCATGATGTGCATGGAGTGCTCACCGCTCATTGGCAGAACTGCCATAATGAACACCAGAAAACCCATACCGCCTATCCAGTGGGTGAACAGACGCCAGAACATACATCCGCGGCTGAGCCCCTCTACATCGGTCAGAATAGTCGAGCCGGTAGTTGTAAAACCCGAGGCGGTCTCAAACACAGCGTCAACATAGCTGGGAATATCGCCGGACAGGAAGAAGGGCAAAGCGCCGAAAAGACTCAGAAGTATCCATCCCAGACCGACGATGACGAAGCCGTCCTTTGTGTAAAGCCTGTGGGATGAGGGCTTGAAGAGCATCAGAATACCGCCTGCCGCCACAGAAACGGCTATGGAGATGAGAAATGCCCTGCAGCTCTCCCCGTAACACAGACCTGCGATCATCGGAATAAGAAGAAACCCGCCGAGACACATTAAAATCAGTCCCAGCACACGGGAGATCATTCTGTAATTCATATGGCTTACTCCTCAATGATGCTGTCCAGCTCCTTGAGCCAGCCGGAGCGGGTGATTATGACCGCGTGATCGCCGGGACAGATGACCGTTTCACCGTTGGGGATTATGGTCTTGCCGCTGCGCACCAGAGCGCAGATCAATATGCCTTTTTTCAGCCTCATAGTCTTCAGCGGAATACCGACACAGCGTGAATTGGCGCTTACGGTGAACTCCAGAGCCTCCGCCCTGCCGTCGGCCAGACGGTACATGGTTTCCATACTGCTGCCCATGGAGTTGTCCATGGCGCGCACATAGCGGGCAAGCTGCTGGGACACCAGCTTTTTCGCGGTGAAAACGCTGTCGATGCCGGCAGATTCTATAATATCGGCATAGTGCTCCTGATTGGATTTTACAACGACCTTGCGCACCTTTACACGCTTTGCGTACATGGAGGTTATGATATTGATGCCGTCATCTCCCGTAACGGCCACGAATGCGTCGGATGTGAGCATACCCTCTTCCTCGAGGATCTCCGTCCTTGTGCCGTCCGCACGGATCACTTTTGCGCCGGGGATCAGATTGCACAGCTCCTCACAGCGATGCTTGTCGATCTCTACGACGGTCACATTCATGCCCCAGTCCAAAAGCAGCTTGGCCAGATACAGACCAACACGACCGCCGCCGATTATCATAACATTTTTGACCGGGCGGGAGTATTCCCCCACGGAAATAAAGAACTTCTTCAGCTCTCTGCTCTCTCCGGTGATCTGCAGCATATCTCCGGCCTTAATGACACAATCGCCGTTGGGGATAATGGCCTCGTCACCGCGCCGGATAAGGGCGACGATCACTCTTGTGCCGTAGGTCTGGGTCAGAGCCTTGAGGGTGATCCCGTCAAGCCTGCTGCCGGGCTGTACCCGATGCTCGGCGAGCTCAAGATTACCTGCGGAGAAAGCGTCCACGCGGCTGGCAGAGGGGAAGCGGAGAATACGGGAGATCTCCATAGCACACTGATACTCGGGATTTATGACATATGACAGACCCAGAGCTTCCCTGAGAAATTCGGTCTCGCTCAGATATGCTTCGTCACGAATTCTGACGATCACATGACCGGTGCCCAGCTTTCTCGCCGAAATGCCGCAGACCATGTTCACCTCGTCGCTGCGTGTGGTGGCCACAAGAAGGTCCGCGGAATCAGCCCCGGCCTCAAGCAGAGTTGCGGCGGAACAGGCGTTGCCCTCAACGCAGATAACATCGAGATTGTTGGATACTCTGGAAATACAGGAGGGACTCTGGTCGAGAACGGTAAGATCGTGTCCTTCAGAGGCGAGTATGGATGCCACAGAGAAACCGATTTTGCCGGCGCCGGCTATTATTATTTTCATGTGTGCGTACCTCACAGCGGATAAACTATTGATCTGAGTAAGTATATCATCAAAACATTGAAATGTACAGTAATACAGATAAAGATACTGAAAAGAATGTAAAACGGATAATATTTTAATATATATGGTATTGCGGATGTGTTTGTGATTGATATAGACGAAGCGGTGTGATATAATGTCAATGTATGGCTATGGAAAAGAGAAGGGATGTAAATGAAGTTTACCGGCTTTTCTGAAAAAACAAGCAGCTTCTTCTGGGAGCTGGCCTTCAATAATGAGCGGGAGTGGTTTCTTGCCCATAAGCAGGAATTTGAGGATACCGTGAATACGCCTTTCAAGGCTCTCGCAAACGACACTATGGACATTATGGCTTCAAGGTATGAAGCTCTGGCTATGCAGCTTCACATTTCCAGAATATACCGTGATGCCCGCCGCCTGTTCGGCAGAGGCCCATACAAGGATCATCTGTGGTTTTCCATCAAGAGCAGTAAGGCTCTCCTTGAGGGGCCTATGTTCTGGTTTGAGATCGGGGCAAAGGACATAAGCTGGGGGATGGGCTTCTATTCCGCGACGGCCGATCAGATGGCCGCGTACCGCAGGGCGATCGACGCAAATCCCGCCCGTTTTCGCCGGATTGCGGAGGAAATTGAGGAGGAGCCCTCTTTTCGTGTCACCGGCGAAGAATACTCCAAACCCAAAAAAATCTGGGATGAGGATGACATCATATCGAGATGGTATAACCGTAAGCGGCTGGGTGTTGAGGTGGATAACGATTTCGGCCCTGTGGCTGAAAATGCGCATCTGCCGGAGCTGCTGTGCGCCTGCTATGAGAAGCTTATGCCGCTGTATGAGTTCTTTTTGGAATTCTACAATGCCGCTCCGCCGGAGGAGAAGAAGAGAAGATAAAACGGAGTAATAGTGTGAAAGCTCCTTTTACACTGACAAGATCAAAATAAATAATCATCTTATCATTCCTTGCTTCGCGTGGTAGGATGCTGCACTCTGTTTACTCTTTATGCCGACGCGAAGCGGCGGAACGGATGATTATTGTGGCTCGTGTGAAACTGATCATACCTGCATATAACGCCAGAAAATATATCGAGGGCTCTGTGCGCAGCGCGCTTAAACAGACATACCGGGATATTGAGATCGTGGTAGTGGACGACGGCTCTACCGACGACACTCCCCGCATCCTTGACCTTCTCCGTCAGGAGGACTCAAGACTGAATTACTTTACAGTCCCAAACGGCGGCCCCGCTGTTGCCAGAAACAGGGCGCTTGACATTCTGGGCGACCAGTGCGAGTTCGTGATGTTCATGGATGCCGACGATATTATCCTGCCTGACACGGTGGAATATGCCGTGAACGGGATCAAGGATGCGGATATGGGCATCTTCGGTTTTTCTATAATGAATGTTGACGGCAGCCACAGGGATTATCAGGAGCCGGAGGAGAGCCTTGATAATGGCAGCATGGGCAAAGCTCTCGCCAGACTCTACAAGGCAAATCTGCTCAATCAGGTCTGGGGCAAGATATTCAGGGCGGATATTATAAGACAGTATGCCATGCGCTTTCAGGATTACAGATGGGGCGAGGACAGGCTGTTCATCTATGACTTCCTGGAAAACTCAAGTTCGGTTAACATAATGCCGGAATGCAAGTATCTGTATATCATGCACGCGGGCGAGAGCCTTATCACAAAGTTTTATGATAAGAAGCTTCAGGTGTGCATTCAGTCCGACAAGAGAATGACCGAGCTCTGTACAAAATACGGCATAACCGACCAGCGCGATTTCCGATATATGTTCTCAAAGAGCATTTTTTCCTGCATTACGACAGTATATTCCCCGTCGTGCAAGCTGGACAGAAGGGCGAAGCGGGAGTATGTCAGGGAAATCATCACTAATAATTATGTAAACCAACGCTGCCGGGATTCTTTCGGCGGCTTCGCGGTCAGATTTCTGGGTGCCGTTGTCCGCACCGGCTGTGTATGGCTCAATATGCTCACCTTCGCTCTGGTGGTTTTTGCGGAAACGACTCTGCCGGGGGTCGTCGTGAGGGTCAAGCATAAAAAGTAATTTTTACTGAGTTTTTTTCCTGACAGAAATTGCAATAGCAAGTTGCAATAGTTAACGAAGAAACTAATAGATAGGTAGAACGAATTTAGCTTTTTCGCTCGTCGCTCCGCTCCTCCCTCAAAAGCAAAATTCGTCGCGGCGCAAGCACCCTGTG